>CAUJEQ010000139.1 GCA_963169135.1 Chloroflexota bacterium | reverse complement strand
GGGTTCTCGTCCAGGTACTGGGCCAGCGCTTCGCCGACCACCGTCTGCACCTGCCCGGCCACCTCCGGGTTCCCGAGGCGGGTCTTCGTCTGGCCCTCGAACTGCGGTTCCGGCAGCTTCACCGAGACCACCGCGACCAGGCCCTCGCGGACATCCTCGCCGGTGAGGTTCGGGTCGTTGTCTTTCAGGATCTTGCTTTTGCGCGCGTAATCGTTCAGGACGCGCGTCAGCGACTGGCGGAAGCCCGTCATGTGCGATCCACCGTCGATCGTGTTGATCGAGTTCGCGAACGTGAAGACCGCCTCGTTGAAACCGTCGTTGTACTGGATCGCACACTCGATGACGTTACCGTCGACCTCGCGCTCGACGTACACCGGCTCGAAGTTGATCGCCTCGCGCTCGCGGTTCACGTGCCGCACAAAGCTCTTGATGCCGCCTTCGAAGTAGTAGTTCACCTCGCGCCCGGTCCGCTCATCGCGGAGGTGGAACCAGACCTTCTTGGTCAGGTATGCGTACAGCCGCAGCCGCTCCGCCTCGATGTTGAAGTCGAAGTCGACGCTCTCGAAGATCGAGGTGTCGGGCTTGAACCAAACCGTCGTTCCCGTCTTCCGCGGTTCGCTCAGTTTCCGCGCCGTGAGTTCATTCAGCGGCGCGCCCTTGGCATAGTCCTGCCGGTACACCTTTCCGGCTTTGTCCGCGCCCTGGACGTCCGGATCAGGCACAACCTCGACCCACATCTGCTCCGATAGCGCATTCACCACGCTCGCGCCGACACCGTGCAGACCGCCCGAGACCTTGTACCCGCCCCCACCGAACTTCCCGCCCGCGTGGAGCACAGTCATCACCGTTTCGACAGCGGTCTTGCCCGTCTGCTTCTGGATGTCGACCGGGATGCCCCGGCCGTTGTCGATGACGGTGCACCACCCGTTCGCGTGGATGATCACCTCCACCCGATCGCAGTAGCCCGCCATCGCTTCGTCAACGGCGTTGTCGACGAGTTCCTTGATGAGGTGGTGGAGGCCCGACTTGTCGGTGGTGCCGATGTACATGCCCGGCCGGCGCCGGACCGCTTCGAGACCTTCGAGGACCTGGATGTTTTCAGCGGTATAAGAAGACGACGTTGCCTGTGTGGTCATAGTCGAAAGAGCTATCCCTGGCGCGCTTCGCCCCCGGAATTGGGAGATCGGGGGCAATTCGTTCGCTTACCTTCACAGTTTATCAGAACAGGGGTTCCGAAGCCAGTTTCCGAAGCCGATTGAGGCGTCCAAAAGACCCTTACAGCGCCTGCCACCACTGCCGCCCGCTCTCGCGGACGAAATGCCCCAATCCTGGCGCAGGCAGGTGGCTCGCGCCCACCAGCGACCCATCCGCGATCAGCCGCTCCACCGTCTTCTTCCGCGTCTCCAGCGCAATCCCGCTGTCCCAGTCGAACACCGACGCGATCTCCGGGTCTTCCGCGTCTATCGCGGAGATCACCACGTCTCCGAGGATGAACCCGCGCTCGCCTCCCGATGTGACGACCACGCTCGTGTGCCCGGGCGTGTGGCCCGGCGTCGGGATCGCCGTCAACGCCGCCGAGATCGTCCGTTCGCCCTCAACCAGTTCCATCACCCCCAGGCCCTCCAGCGGCCGCATGTCCCGTTCGAACGAGGCGTTGGGGTTTGCCGTGTAGTGTTCCCAGTCCAGTTTCGGCACCAGGAACTTCGCCTCCGGGAAGAGCACGCGTCCGCTCGCACGGTCGAAGTTCCAGCCCGTGTGGTCGCCGTGCAGGTGCGTGAAGAGGATGTGCGTCACCTGCGCCGGCTTCACTCCCGCTTCCGCCAGCTCGGCCAGCAGGCGCCCGCCGTGCTCCGGGCCCCAGCCCGTGTCCACCAGCAGCACGGTCGCGCCGTCCCGCACCAGGAACGACCCGAAGTTCAGCGGTACGCGCCCCTCCGCGTCCAGGTACCGCGCGTATGGAGCGAGGTCGGCTTTCGGATAGACCGTCGTGGCCGGGTATGCCTCGATCGTGTCCACCAGCGCGGTGATTTCGACGTGTCCAACGGTTGTTCGTTTCATACCGCGCAGTCTAGCTATCCCCTGGCGGGCCTGCGCTCCGTGGCCCCGGCCACGGACACCCCACCGCGCGCGGCTTACCATCCGCGCATGAACCACAACATGTTCGAAGGCCAGAAGGTCCGCCTCCGTGGCGTCCGCCCCGAGGACTGGGAGCACTTCCTCCAGTGGGATCGCGACAACGACGCCCAGCGCTACGGCTGGAACGTCTGGCCTCCACTCGGCACCGAGGCCGCGCGGGATTTTGCCCGCCAGGAATCGGCGAAGCGCCCCGATCGCGACGAGTTCCGCCTGGTCATCGAAACGCTCGATGGCGCGCCCGTCGGCTCGCTCAACGTCCACGGCGCCGACCAGCGCCGCGGCTCGTTCGAATACGGCATCGCCCTCGACCGCGAACACTGGGGCAACGGCTACGGTGAAGAGGCGATCGCGCTGTTGCTCCGGTACATGTTCGGCGAGTTGCGCTACAACAAGGTCCAGGCATGGGTCTACGCCTTCAACGAGCGCTCCGCCGCCATGCACCGCAAGTTCGGCATGCTCCTCGAAGGCACCGTCCGCGAGTCGCACTTTACCGACGGCCGCTACTGGGACAGCTACCTCTTCGGCATGACCCGAACTGAGTACATGGAGAAGTACGGCGCCCACTGGGGGGACTTGCCCCGCTAGCCCTTCTGCGGCCTACTACCGCGCATGCGCAAGCAGTACCACCTCGACGGCGTCATCTCCCGGTCCGAGGCCCTCGTCCACCCCTACGCCTACGTGCCCTTCGAGGTGCCACCGCGCTGCGCCCGCATCGAAGTCGCCTACCACTACGCCCCGGTCTCCCCCACGGATGAGCGCGCCACGCTCGATATCGGCCTCTTCGATATCCGCGGTACCGAGCCCCACACCGGCGGTTTCCGCGGCTGGAGCGGTTCCGACCGCCGCCAGTTCTTCGTCGAACGCGCAGCCGCCACGCCAGGCTACGTCGCCGGCCCGCTTCCTGCGGGCACCTGGTCGGTCATCCTCGGCGGCTACGAAATCCCGGAGGATGGCCTTCGCTGGTGGCTCACCGTCAGCCTCGAAGTGGCCGCTTCCGGTCACCTGAGCGTAAGCCGCGGCCCCAATTCGGCAAGGCCTCCCGCCAGGCTCAGCAAATCCGGGCCCGGATGGTACCGCGGCGACCTCCATTCGCACACCGAGCACTCTGACGGCGCGAACACCATCCAGGAGATTGCCCGCTTTGCGAAGAAGCGCGGCCTCGACTTCCTCGCCATCACCGACCACAACACCACCACGCACATGCCCATCATCGATGCCTGGCGCGATGCCCCGCTCCTCCTCATCCCTGGCGAGGAAGTCACCACCTACAGCGGTCACGCAAATGTCTGGGGGCTTCGCGAATGGGTCGACTTCCGCTTCACCACCGATGAGGAGATCCACCACCTGCTCCGCTGGGTCGAGGCCCGGGGCCGGCCCTTCAGCATCAACCACCCCAAGCGCGTCGGCCCGCCCTGGCAGTTCTCCGATCCCGGCTTCGGCGTGCGCGAGGTCTGGCAGGCTCCCTGGCGCTGGTACAACTGGGAATCGGTGAGCGCCTGGGACCAGGAGCTCGTCGCGGGGCGCCGCATTGTCCCGGTTGGCGGCAGCGATGCCCACAGCGCTCCTCCAGCCGAACCGCGCCACCCGCATCACGTCGGCGACCCCACCACCTGGCTATTCTGCGAAGGCGGGCTAACCGAGCAGGCGGCGCTCGACGCGATCACCGCCGGCCGGACGGCGATCAGTGACGGGCCCCGCGGGCCGCTGCTCTGGCTCGAACAGGATGTGGAGGGTCGTGTCCGGGCCCACTTCGCTCGCGCGGGCGGGACCACGCTCGTGTTCATCGCCGATGGCGAACCCGGCCACCGTGTCGCGCTCCGGCGCTCTACCGGCGAATACCCTGTGCCCGCCGCCCAGCGCTTCGACCGCTACCTCCGCGCCGAACTGCGCGTACCCGCCCCCGGGGGCCGTGAGGATGTCAGGGCACTTTCGGCCCCGGTCTATCGCTAAACAGTCCCGTTGCCGCCAGCGCTCAGTCCGGCGGGCGCTTGGCTGCCCGGCGGATGGCGAAGCCTGCCGCCTCCACCCGCCGCGTCAGCCCGAGCTTGCCGAGGATGTCGCTGACGTGATGCTTCACGGTCTTTTCCGAGAGGTAGAGTTGCTCGCCGATCTCGCGGTTCGTCATGCCGTCCGCGATGAGGTCCAGGATTCTCAGTTCGCGCTCGCTCAACTGCTGGGCGACTCGGTCTTCTTCGCTCACCACGTTGCCCCGCCGGATCTGTTCGATCACGGCGGCCGAGCTCGTCGGGTCCAGCGTCTTCCCGCCTCGGCCGACCACCCGCATCGCCTCGATCAGTTCCGCGGTCTTCACGCCCTTCAGCATGAATCCGCTCGCCCCCGCAACGATCGAGGCCATCACCGCCTGCTCGTCCGCGTACGAGGTCAGCATCAGCACGTTGGTGCCCGGTAGCGCCGAGCGGATCTCCCGGCATGCCTCAATCCCGCCGAGCCGCGGCATGCGCACGTCCATCACCACCAGGTCGGGTCGCGTCCTGACCGCCTCGCGCACCGCCTCTTCGCCGTCACCGGCCTCGCCAATGACGCTGAAGTCTTCCTGGCCACGGAGCGCGGCACGGAGCCCGGAGCGGACGAGGTCGTGGTCGTCTGCGAGAAGGACGTGGATCGGGTCACTCATGGTCGTGCACTTCCTGTGGTGTCCGCCGCGGTACTGCCACCCGGACGGTGGTGCCCATGCCAGGGATGGGGATGATGGTGAGGTCAGCCCCCAGCCGTTCGCAGCGGGTCCGCATCGTCACGGTGCCGAGCCCCTGCCGCGTGGTCGTGTCGTCGAAGCCGACGCCGTTGTCCTGCACCGTCAGCACCGTCGCCTGCGGTGTCTGGCGCAGGTCGATGGCGATCTTCGATGGCGCCCCGTGCCGCACGGCATTGCTCATCGCCTCCCGCGCGATGTACAGCAGGTCTTCCGATTCCTGCGCCGTCAGCTCCTGTAGCGCCGCCGCCGAAATATTCACCACGGACTTC
>CAUJEQ010000138.1 GCA_963169135.1 Chloroflexota bacterium | reverse complement strand
GATACCCGCGTCATTGAGGCCTACCTGGGGACGCGAGCGGTGAAAGAGGCGGGCGATGGCTCTCCTTGAAGTTTCCGGCCTGATCGCCGGATACGGCGCCATCACGGCAGTCAAGGGTATCGACCTGGCCGTCGAAGAGGGCGAGATCGTCACGCTCATCGGTTCGAACGGCGCGGGCAAATCGACCACGCTCCGGGCGGTGTCGGGCATCATCCGGCCCCGGGCGGGCACGGTGACTTTCGGTGGAAGGCACCTCGAGCGGATGGCTCCGCACCGGATCGTCCAGCTGGGGATGTCCCACGTTCCAGAAGGCCGGGGCATCTTCCACCGCCTTTCCGTGTACGAAAACCTGCTGATGGGCGCCTACCAGCGGAAGGACCGGGATCTCGATTCCGACCTCCAACGGGTGTACGAGCTCTTTCCGCGCCTGAAAGAACGTATTGGACAGCCCGGAGGCACGCTCTCGGGCGGTGAACAGCAGATGCTCGCAATTGGCCGCGCGTTGATGGCCCGGCCGAAGCTTCTCCTCCTCGACGAGCCGTCGATGGGACTCTCGCCGCTCCTCGTGGAGACGATCTTCGCCACCATCACATCAATCCGCGAACAGGGGGCGACGGTCCTCCTTGTTGAACAAAACGCGCTGATGGCCCTCGAGATCGCCGATCGCGCGTATGTGCTCGAGTCGGGGCAGGTGACCCTGAAAGGCACGGGGGAGGAACTGGGGCGGGACGACAGCGTCCGGCGGGCGTACCTTGGGGAAGAATGAAGCCAATCGAGTCTTTTCTGGACCTGCCCGCAGGGACGTTCCGTGTGTTGACGTGGGGAGACGCCCACGAGAGCGTACTGTTCCTCCACGGTCTGACCGCGGTTGCGGACATCTGGGGACCGACCGTCGAACACCTGGCTGCCAATCGTCGTTACGTCGCTATTGACCAACGGGGCCACGGCCAGAGCCCCACGCCTCCAACCGGATACGGCACAGGCGCGTTCGTCCGCGACACACTTGCGCTCATCCGGCAGCTCGGCGAACCGGTCCACCTGGTGGGCCATTCAATGGGTGCGCGCGTAGCGATGTTGCTGGCCGCGAGACATCCGGCGGTGCTCAGCAGCGTCGCCCTGGTCGACATCGGCCCGGAGGCTTCGAAGGCGAATATCGAGGCTACCGTCGCGGCCATTGCCTCCCGGCCAGAGGAGTTCGAGAGCGAAGCGGAAGCCGTAGCGTTCGCCTTCCGCAACCGCGCGCCGACCCCCGAAGCCGTTGCCCTGTTCCTCGCACGACTTGAACCCACCGGTAACGGCCGGCTTCGCTGGCGCGCTCCGGCGGGGGCGCTGGAACAGACAGTGCGGAGCCACCGAAGCCGGGGGTACTGGCGCGAGTGGCGAAACATCAGGTTGCCTGCGGTCTTCATTCACGGCGGAACGTCGAACGAAGTTTCGGTAGCCATCGCGGACAAGATGCGCGCGGAGAACCCGACGGTCCGGTTCGAACGATACGAGTCGGTTGGCCACAACATTCCGCTCATCGCCCCCGAGCGCCTGGCTCAATCGCTGGACCGTTTCTGGGGGAGCCTGTGACTCGCTGGCTCCCGCTGGCTGCCGTTGGGGTGGCTCTGTGCCTGGTATCGGGCGCGCTGGTTGTCGGCGCAGCCGAAGACGATGCCCAACCCGAGTTCAAGTACCGGGCCTATGCGCCGGAGATCACGCGCGCCGAGGTCCCGCCGACGCCGACACCCGTGCCGCTGCCAGTCCCGTACAACGGCCCGGTCGCTTCGTTGCACCTGGCCGCGGCAAAGCTCGACGCCGCGTGGCCGGTCGAAGTCCGCGACACCTATTTCGCTGGCGGGCGGGAATTCTTCGAGGACCCCAGCGCGCCGCAGAAGATCGCGTGGTATTCGCGGTTCGGCCAGCCGGGGTACATCGGGACGAACACCATCTTCGCCGGCCACATCGACTATGTTGGCTTCGGCAAGGGGCCGTTCGGCTACCTGACAAGTGCGTCGGCGGGCGACGCGCTCTACGTGACGATGGACAACGGGGCGACCTACACGTACACGGTGAGGTCTGTCGCCGTGATCGGCCTCCAGAATCTCGATATGGACGCTGTGGTATTTCCAGCGCTCGCCGCGGGTGTGGAGCGGGTAACGCTGATCAGCTGCGGCGGGACGTTCGTACCGTATGCGGGCGGTGGCGGGGAGTACACGAGCCGGGTGATCCTGGTAGCCGAGCGTTACGTAAACTAATTATCTTCGTCTTGCCCGGGAGCGGGCGCCAGACTAGGATCAAAGAGTTACGGGGCCCCGTGGTGTAGCGGCCTAACATGCCACCCTGTCAAGGTGGAGATCGGCGGTTCGAATCCGCTCGGGGTCGCCATTACCCGCTACTTTACGATAACCCGCCGATAGGCGGGTTTTTCGTGCCATGCGGTGATCGACCATCAGCCCAGCGATGGACACGGTCAGGACGATGTTCTGCCGGGCCCGGCCCGGCTATTCGGAGTGGTGGGATCATGTCCGGTTAGCCCGGTGCGTCAACACATTTCACCTCGCCGTGCCTGCCTGAGGGACGCCCGGGTGGCGCCCGGGTCATCGAACCATGATGGCGATCATAGGCATCGCGAGTCGGGCTCGGGACGATGCGGCGTGCCTGGTACACGCCGTGCGGCGTTGCTCGCGCAACAATCGCACACTGGGGCCCGCGGAAAGATGCCCGGAATCATAGCCGCGGGTCATCACAGCCTTCAGACTGTGGACCAGCCATCCCGCACGCATGCGTGAGTGCGGCTGCGGGAGGCCCTGGTTCG
>CAUJEQ010000137.1 GCA_963169135.1 Chloroflexota bacterium | reverse complement strand
TGCGAGGGTAGGGGCGCCCTCCACGTAGCGGTCGCCCACAGTTGGGCCGAGTCGCCCGGCTGCCATAAAGGAGACATCCGGAGCACGCACGGTATCGGGGTCGGCGAAGAGGCGGTGGCCGAGCTCGATGTGGACGCGGCCGAGCTTTCGTGGCTTAACGAAGTCGAGGAGTGCTGCGGCAAGTTCAGCCGCGAGCGCTGCATGACGTTCTCCAACGGGCATTTCTTCGACGACCCTCCCTTCGACGAGCTCCGTGCGCCCGCCGTGGGAGGGCTCGGGGAGTTCCCAGAACTCCTCGGCCGTGAGTAGCGTCTGTGACTTCGGGCTTGCGCTCATGCGTGCATGATATCAGTCGCGCGGCAGGCCGAGACCACGGGTCGCGATGATGTTGCGCTGGATCTCGCTCGAACCGCTGTAGATCAGCGGCGAGACATTCACCAGGTGACCCTTTTCCATGACGCCGTGCATGGGCGCGTGCTTCGAATCCGGTTCGAGGGCCCCGGCAGGGCCGAGCTGGTTGACGCCGAAGTTGGTGATCCGCGCGGCGAGCTCGGTGGCGAACACCTTGATGACCGACGCCTCGTAGTTCGCGACGCGGCCGGCCTCCTGCATCCAGGCAGTGCGGTAGCTCAGCAGGCGGCCGGTCTCGTTCGCCAGCCACATGTCGGCAAGGCGGTGACGGAAGATGTCGCGGTAAGCTCCGCCGGGCTTTCGCTCGCGCATGTCAGCGATGAGCTGTTCGAGTGTGCGCTGGTTGGCGGCGATGGAAGCGACGTTGGAGCGTTCGAAGTCGAGCAACGTCATGGCGACGTACCAGCCGTTGTTCTCTTCGCCCACGCGGTTCTTCACCGGGACGCGAACATCTTCGAAGAAGACCTCGTTGAACTCGTGGTAGCCGGCCATGTTGACGATCGGGCGGACGGTGATACCCGGCGACTGCATGTCGACAAGGAGGAAGGAGATGCCCTTGTGTTTCGGGGCGCCGGGGTCGGAGCGCACGAGGAGGAAGCACCAATCGGAGTGATGGGCGCCGGTCGTCCAGATCTTCTGGCCGTTGACCACGTAGTCGTCGCCGTCCCGCACGGCCCGGGTCTGGAGACTGGCGAGGTCGCTGCCAGCGCCGGGCTCGCTGTAGCCCTGGCACCAGGTGACCTCGGCGTTCGTGATACGCGGGAGGTGTTCTCTCTTCTGCTCTTCGCTCCCGTGGACGATGAGCGTGGGGCCGATCATGCCCACATTGAAGACGCGCCCGCCGTCAGGCGCGCCGGCGTAGGAGATCTCCTCGCTGAAGATCATCTGCTTGATGTGGGACCAGGCGAGACCGCCGTACTCCTTCGGCCAGGCAGGGGCCACCCAGCCCTTCGCCGCGAGCTTGCGCATGAACTCCATCTGCTCGGGCCAGTTCTCCTGGCTGGTGGGGCGCACAGGGCCCGAGCCGCCGTTCCTGGGAAGCGCATCTTTCAGGAATTCGCGCACCTCAGCGCGGAGGGCGTTGTGTTCTTCAGAGAACTTGAATTCCATCTCGATTCCTCCCGGTGGCACTGGCGCCGTGGCTGTTTGCAGATTACCGCAGGGTAAACGCGATGTCGCGCGTGGAAGCGGAGGCATCGCTAGACTGGGGCCGAACAACTAACCAGAGAGAGCCGAATGCTGGAGCCATCAGCGCGCGGGCTGAACATCTTCTTCGACGTAGACAACACCATCATCACGTGGGACGTGAAGCTCCGGCCCGGAGTGCACGAGGTGTTCCAGCAGCTCCGTACCGACGGCCACACCATCTACCTTTGGAGCGGGATGGGCCCGCGCTGGGAAGTAGTGAAGCGGTTCGAGCTCCACGAGCACATCGCCGACTGCTTCTGGAAACCGCTGACCGATCACCATGCGCGGATGGAGCAACTCGGAATACCAGTGTGGCCAGATTATGTCATCGACGACCACCTGGAGATCATCCAGGCGTTCACGGGACTGCACGTGCCCGAACCGAAGCTCCCGCTGGAGCGGGACCGGGAGATGTGGCGCGTGTACGACGAGATCCAGCGGTTCGTCGCCGGGCTGGGATAAGTGGCCGGCATCATCCTCGTTCGGCACGCGATGCCCGAGGTCGTGCGCGGCGTTTCATCGACGCTGTGGGAACTGGGCCAAGCGGCGCTGGAGGACTGTGTCCTATTGGCACACGCCCTCCCGCAAGGACTGGCCCCGACCGTATTCACCAGCGACCAGCCGAAGGTGAAACAGACCGCCGGTGTGCTTGCGCTGCGATGCGGGCTCGAAGTGCTGGAGGACGAGCGGCTGCGGGAGGTCGAACAAGGCCCGGGATGGATTGACGACTACCGGGCGGCGGCGGCCAGCTATCTCCGGTACGGGAGCTCCGGCGAGACGGCCGATTGGGAGCCGCGGGAGCGCGTCGTGGAGCGGTTCGCCGCTGGAGTGGATGCCGGGATTGCAGCCCACAGCGGCTCGGACGGGGACGTGCTGATCGTGAACCACGGGCTGGCGATGAGCCTGTGGCTCGCCTCGCGATCGGGGATCGACCTCGTGCCGTTCTGGCAGGGGCTCACGTTCCCGGATGCGTGGCGCCTGGACCTCGAAACCGGAGACGTACACCACCTGTGGATGGGCGGACGGTCGGCGGAGTAGCCGATCGCGAACAGCTAAGCGATGACGCCGTTCGTTTCGAGCTGCTGCTTGAGGGACTCGATCGAGGGGACGGGCTTGCCGTTGAGGGAGTCGAGCGCGTCGATGACGTCGTCGCTGGCGTCTTCCGCGAAGGCAAGGTCCACCAGGTCCTGACGGTCGGGCTGGAGCCCCTGTTCGAAGAGGTGCTTCACGAGGGATTCAACGTCGTTCCAGGGTGCTTTCGCCATGTGGGGTCTCCTTTGGGCCACGGAAAAGGGCGGCCGGGCCGCCCCTTCGGTTGCGGTCGCATTGGGGGATTACTTCGAGAAGATGTCGCCCTCGAGCGGCTTGCCGTAGTTGATGTAGGGCGGCCAGAGCGTTTCGAGTTCCTTGCGGATGGGGTCGCCCTCGGGGAGGTAGCGCTGGAACTGCGGTTCGACATCGCGGCGCACCCAGCCCTTGCCGACGGTGTCGTGCTTGATCTTGTCCTGGAGGAGCATGAGCCCGGTCAGGAGCGACTCGGGGCGGGGCGGACAGCCGGGCACATAGACATCGACCGGGAGCAGCGTATTGACGCCCGGGGTGACGCTGTAGGCGTAGGCGAAGGGGCCACCCATGATTGCGCAGCCGCCCATCGCGAGGGCCCACTTGGGCTCTGGCATCTGGAGCCAGATGCGGCGAACTGCGGGGGCCATCTTCCAGGTGACGGTGCCTGGGACGATGAGCAGGTCGGCCTGGCGTGGGGATGCGCGGAAGATCTCTGCGCCGAAGCGAGCGATGTCATACCGCGGCGTGGCGGTGGCGATCATCTCCATGGCGCAGCAGGCCAGACCGAACATGCAGGGCCAGAGCGACGACCGGCGGGACCAGTTCAGGACCTGGTCAACGCTGGTAACGAGGATGTTCTGCTGGACCTCCTCGTCGACGTCGCTATCGAGTCTGAGAGGGAGGGGCTGGTAGACCTTGTTCGCCTGTGGCATTGCTCGTGCAGTCTATCACAAAGGCCCTGCGCGAACGCCAACGCGAGGGCGGGCTTGCGGGCAGTAGTGGGCGGACTTGTTAGCGCGAACGGCTCAAGTGGGTCTGTCCATCGTTGATGGGTTCATCAATGAAGAGATCGCCGTTGCGGATCTTGATGTTGTAGCCGCAATCCGGGTTGGTGCAGACCCATGCCTTGAAGTGGATAGGCGCACCCTGGCTGCCAAAGTCAGAAAACGGGACAAGATCGCCGTAGTCACATTTGCGGCATTTCGGAAACTGGTACATCCCACCCTCCCCAATATCGGCGCGGATGGTACGCAAGAAATCGCGTCGGGGCAATCGACTCGCATGCGAAGGGGTTGTTGGAGTTGGCCGTTGGCCTTTGCCCGTGCCTATGCTCCGGCTCTTGCCTTCGCAGCTTTCTTCATGTCGGCGAGCAGCAGGTCCATGTCTTCCTGCGGGATTTCGTGGAGGTTGCCCTGGTAAGCGAGCGTCCAGTTCGCGCGGGGCCAACGCTGGGTCCACGTGAAGCGGTCGTGGTAGGGCTCGGCGTCCAGCCACTGCTCGTCGTCCAGGACCACCACGGGTTCGATGTCGCAGCGGTACGGGTACATCTCCCCCGGCTTCTTGTCGCTCTGCCATATGCGGGTTTGTTCTTCGACCACGTTCGAGGTGACGCGACAGATCGCCGCGAGCTGCTTCCTGCCCGTGACGTAGAAGGCGAGGAGGTCACCCGGCTGGATGCTGTTGGCCATGTTGCGGCGGGTACTCTTGAACCCGTGGCGGGTGAACCCCATCTCGCGAGTCTTGCCGAAAATCTCGGGGCCGCCCACGACGATCCAGTTGCGTGCCATCTTCGCCTCCGTGCGCTCGATTCAGCCGCGGGTCAGGGCGACCAGCTTCCAGTGTAGCCGCGGAGCAGGACATCCGGAGCAAGGGATTCGATGACCACCTCTCGCAGCTCGACAGGGTAGGGCAGGGCGCCGGGGGGAAACAACGGGATCCCCTGACCGAGCAACTTCGGCGCGATGTAGGCGTGGACTTCATCAACCAGGTCATCCACGAAGAGGGCCGCGTGGACGGTCGGGCCGCCCTCGGCAATCAGAGAGACCACACCGCGCTGTCCGAGAGCGGTCAACAGCTGTTCGAGGTTGATGCCCGTCGCGTCTTCTTCGAGTTCGAGGACGGTGACCCCGCGCTGCTGGAGTGCCGACTTCCAGGCACCGGGGCTGCCCGCGGCGGTGGCGACGATGGTGGGGATGGCACCGTCGAACACACGAGCCTCGACTGGAGAACGGCCGCGGCTGTCGAGCACGACGCGGACCGGTTGCCGGGACGCGGCGGTGCC
>CAUJEQ010000136.1 GCA_963169135.1 Chloroflexota bacterium | reverse complement strand
CGCGCCCGCACCGTGTCGAACACGTACGCCGTAATCTGTACCGTCGGCTGGTCCAGCCGGTAGAACGCGTCGTACACCTGCTCCGGGATCACCATGTACTGCACCGCCACAATCGTGTGCACGAACACGTTGTCCAGCGTCTTCGTCTCCACGTTCACGTCCAGCTGCTGCACGCGGAGGTTTATCCGCCCCGCAACCCGGTCGATGATCGGCACCTTGAAGTTCAGGCCCGACCGGGCCACCCGCTGGAACTTCCCGAATCGTTCGACGACTGCCGCCGTCTGTTGCTCCACCGTGAAGAACGATGAGAACAGCACGATCAGCGCCAGCACCACCACCACGCCCAGAATGATCAGTCCGGCCATCTCTTGCCCCTTTCCGCCCGGTTGCCCCGGGGCTCGCAGGCCGACAGTATACCCGCTCCGCATGCGCCGGGGCTCGGACTGGAGATGCCGCTTCTTCCCACCATCCGCGACCACCTCATCCCTTCGGGTGATGGCAATCGACGTTCTAATCGATATGCTGCCCCAATCCGGGTTGCCGCCGAGGGGGTGAGCTCCCGGGCCGGAGGTCGCCAGTGGGCGAATTTGTCGACGCCATCCGGGTCCACACGCCCGGAAACGCGTTCGAGGCGGTACTGCTTGCCCTCGTGCTCCTTGTTGCCCTCCTCGCGTTCTGGCGCGTGGCCGGTCGCGGTACGGGCCTCCTGGCTGCCGCCGTTGGACTGGGCGCCTTCGTCCAGATCGGCCACCCGTCGATCCCCATGGCCATCGCCGTCGCGGGTCTCCTGCTCGCCCGGAGCGCTCCTGCCACCGGGCGGACGCGCTCCTGGCTGCCCTTCGCGCGCGAGCTCGCGGTCGTCTTCGCCGGCTTCGTCCTCTACGAAATCGCCCGCTTCAACGTCGTCGCCGAACGCGCGCCGGCGGTCCGCAACGCAACCCGCGTGGTCGATTTCGAGAAGGCCATCGGGAGCTTCTTCGAACCCGATCTCCAGCGTATCGCCACCTCCAGCGACTGGCTGACGCACACCTTCAACGCCTTCTACTCCCACGGGTTCCTTGCCGTGGTCGCTGGCGCCATCCTTTGGCTCTACTTCGCCAGCCCCGAGCGCTACCGCCTCTACCGCAATGCCCTCGGGCTCTCCACCGTGCTTGCCATCGGCCTCATCGTGCTTTTCCCCACCGCGCCGCCACGCCTGTTCGCGGGCCTCGGCGTCGAGGACACCGTGGTCCAGCTCGGCCGCGAACACTCCTTCGCCAACGAATTCGCCGCTATCCCCAGCCTCCACGTCGGCTGGCTCTCGCTCACCGGCTACGTGCTTGCGCTGCCCTACCGCCGCTGGCGGTTCTGGACTATTGCGCTTCTCCCTGGCCTCGCCATGCAGACCACCGTCATCGTCACTGGAAACCACTACTGGGTTGATGGCGTCATCGGGACACTCATCTCGGTCGGCCCTGCGATCGTGATTCGCCACTCGCGTCCAATCTCCGCCCTGCCGGGCCGCACCCGCTCCTGGCTCGCCACCCACCGTCCCGGCCCTGCGGGCGCCCGTCGCGTCCAGGGCGCGGTCCTCACCCTCGGGGGTCTCTTCCTCTATCTTGGTGCCGCCCAGTTCCTTCGCCCCGGCTTCACCGACTTCTGGGGCTACCTCTTTTTCCAGGTCGGCGCCACGGTCGTCCTCCTCGTCGCCGGCGAGTTCGCCTTCTCCCGCGAAGGCGGCCTCTCCGGCCTCACCCACGCCATCGCCATCACCTGCAGCTATGCCGATGTCCTGGGTACCGATGGCAACCTCTACGCCCACATCGACGAATACGACAAGATCACCCACTTCATGGGCACCGCGGCCATCACCGCCGGCGCCTACGACATCCTCCACGCGCTTTCCATCCGGCGTGGTTCCACACGCCCTGCCGTCGAACGCCTCTACCTGGCCGTCGCCATTGGTATCGCCCTTGGCGTCGCCTGGGAGGTCTACGAATACCTCGGCGACCGCGTCTTCCACACCACTCGCACCCAGGGACGCTGGGATACGTTCAATGACCTGGTTTCCGACGCCCTCGGCGCATGCACGCTGGGCATGCTCCTCTGGTGGCAGGAGCGTACATCCGCGGCGCCGGTTCCCTCTGAAGAGACCTACGTCCCGCCGCCAGGCGAAGCCTGAACGAGACCCGCGCCGGACCGCGCCTATAATCAGTCCTCGTGGCCGATGACCCCATTGTCGATTTCGGCGCGCGCAGGCCATCCGCCCCGGCCGGCAGCTCGCTTCCGCCTGTCTCGGATGCCTTCCGCCAGCGCGCCGACCGCTGGAAACGCGAGCTTCTCGACGTCACCCGCCGCAACCGGGGCATCAACTTCCGTCCCGCCCGGACCACCCTCACCATCCCCGCACTCCCCGCGGACCTCTGGGAGACTCTCCTCGTGGCTGAGGGCGGCATCTCCCTCACTGCCCGCAACTTTGCACCCGATGCCCCCCAACCCCTTTCCGACGAGCGCGCCGTCGAGGCGTTCGCCGCCGCCACGCGCCTCATCGATCGCGCCCGCCTCGCCGACCGCGAGCAAGGCATCCAGGTCCTCTTCGCCGCTCTCGGCTGGCTCAACTGGAAGGACAACGAAAACCACCAGCTGCGCTCGCCCCTCGTGCTCATCCCGGTCGCCCTCTCGTACAACCGCCAGGAGCGCGAAATCGTCGTCCAGGCTGCTGCCGACGACCCGCCCGAGGTCAACCCCTCGCTCGCTTACCTGCTCAATGCCCAGTACGGCATCCGACTCCCCGAACTCGAAGACAATGAAGGCGAGCCTGTCCACCGCTCCCTCGCTGCCTTCCTCGATGCCGCACGCCAGGTCGTCGCCAAACAGGATGGGTGGTTTGTCGAGGAAGAAGGCCCCGCCGTCGATGTCTTTTCCTTCGCCAAGCTCGCCATGGTCGAGGAGATTGACCGCTCCCTCCACCGCCTCGCGGCCCACCCCATCCTCCGCGCCATCGCGGGCGAAGAGCCCCTCGCCCGCCCGGAAGAGACCGGCGCGAACGATGTCGATTCCGACTATCCGCCCGGCTCCCTCCGCCCCGTCCTCGATGCCGATGCCTACCAGCTCGAGGCCGTTGGCATGGCAGCCGCCGGCCAGAGCTTCGTCATCGAAGGCCCGCCCGGCACCGGCAAAAGCCAGACCATCACCAACATCATGGCCGAACTCATGGCCCAGGGCCGCCGCGTCCTCTTCGTCGCCGAAAAGCGCGTCGCCCGCGAAGTCGTCCTCGAGAACCTGGCCAAGGCCGGACTCGCCGAAGCCTGCCTCCACCTGGCTGCCAACGCCGGCGCGAAGAGCCGCGCCGACGCCAAGGCCCAGGTCATCAAGGACATCATCGATACCCTCGACGCCGGGTCGCCCCTCCCTCCGCCCGATGCCGCCCTCCCCCGGCGCTACGGCGAAATCCGCCAGCGCCTGAACGCTTACGCGGGAGCACTCGCACGCCCGCTCGGCGAAGGCGGCTGGACCTCCGCCTACGACATCATCGGTACCGCCGCGCTCCTTGCCCCCGCCCGCCGCGACCTCGGTGATGTCCCCTCCATCGATGGCCGCAGCCGCTTCTGGCTCGATGACGCGCTCGATGAGGCAAAGTCCCTCGACGCCTTCAAGCCCCACGAGCTTGCCGTCATGGCCGGCCCCTGGTCGGCTCTCCGCTGGACGGCGTACGACGTCACCCGGGGCGGCCAGCTCCGTGCAGCCCTCGAGACCCTGGCCGGCGCAGAACCCGGGACCACCCGGACCGCCACTCTCGTCCTCGGCCCAACCGTGCCCGCCGCGCCAGCGCTGCCCCTCGCCGCCATCGGCGAACTGGCCGCCCGGCTCGAAAAGGTCGCCATCTACCGCAAGAAGTCAGCCTCGTTCCTCCGCTTCCTCAACCCGGGCTTCTACAGCGCCCGCGGCCACCTGAAGCAGTACCTGGCCGCCGGATACCTCGAAACCCGCACCGAAGGAGCTACCGCGGCCGCGCTCCGCGAGCTGGAGTCGAGCCTGCAATCAGCGCTCGCCGTCGCCACCGAGGCCTTCGGCACCGGCACCCCGGCGTCAGCCCCCGTTAGCGAGATCTCCGCCTGGGCTTCCGGGCTGCTGGTGGACATCGATGCGCTCCCGGTCACTATCGAGATCGCCGCCGTCCTCGCGCGTCTCGAGGCCCTCGGCATGCGCCCGGCCACCGTCGCGCTTCTGGCCGATACCACCACCCACGGCGCGATCGAGCCCGCGATGCGCGCCTCCGTCTATGCCGCCTGGGCCAGCCACGCCATGCAAGGCGACCTCGCCCTAACCCCCGACCAGCACCAGCGCCTGGTCGATTCCTTCGCCCGCATCGATGCCGAGATGATCGGCTGGGCCCGTTCCGCGGTCCTCGCCGAGGTTCGCTCCCGGCGCCCGCGGAGCGTCAACGGCGCGGCGATGGCTCCCCTCGTGAAGTACGCCCGCGCCAAGCGCCGCCCCGCGCTCCGCACCATGCTCGGAAACGCGCGGGAGGCCATCCAGCTCCTCAAGCCATCCCTCTTCATGAGCCCGCTCGCCGCCGCCCAGTACCTCTGCCACGAGGACGGCCGCACCTACCAGTTCGACACCGTCATCGTCGACGAAGCCAGCATGATCCCCACCCCCGACATGGTGGTCGCCCTCAGTCTCGCCCCCCAGGCCATCATCGTCGGCGACTCCCGCCAGATGCCCCCCACTAACTTCTTCAACAAGGAGATCGCCCCCCTTTCCGAAAACGGCCACGATGAAGAAGACGTCACCTTCGAAAGCATCCTCGACGAGGCGGCGCCGATCATGCCATCCACCATGCTCCGTGCTCACTACCGCTCCCGCGATGAGTCGCTCATCGCCTTTTCCAACGTCTTCTTCTATGACGGCCGCCTCATCGCCTTCCCCGACGCCTGGGGCGACCGTCCCGAGTCCGGTGTCCGCTTCGAACTCGTCGCCGATGCCGTCTACGGTCGCGGCGGCACGCGCGCCAACCCCGCCGAGGCCCTCCGCGCGATTGAGATTCTTCGCGCCGAACTCCATGCCTCCGATTTCCAGAAACAGGTGGCCATCACCGCCATGTCCATCGCCCAGCAGCAGGAGATCGTCCAGCAACTCGAGCAGGCCGCCTCGGCCGATGAAGCGATCCGCCGCTGGCTCGATTCCGGCGGCCTCGTCCGCAACCTCGAAACCGTCCAGGGCGACGAGTCCGATGTCATGATCCTCAGCGTCGGTTACGGCAAGGACGCCGACGGCCGCATGATCCTCAACTTCGGCCCCCTCGGCCAGGAAAAAGGCGAGCGCCGCCTCAACGTCGCAGTCACCCGCGCCAAGTGGAAGACTGTCGTCGTCTCCTCGCTCCGCTCAACCGATATCGACCCCGCGCGCACCTCCTCCACCGGGACCCTCCGCCTCCGCGACTACCTCGATTACGCCGAACGCGGCCCGGCCGCCCTTCCCGCCACCGCCGTCACCGCCGCGGCCCTTCCCCGCCCCTTCGAAAAGGTCGTTGCTACCGCCCTTGAAGCAGAGGGACTCCAGTGCGTCGCCCAGGTCGGCGTCGGAGGCTACCGCGTCGATATCGCTGTCCGGCACCCCCACGATCCCGAACGCTTCGTGCTCGCCGTCGAATGCGACGGCCCCACCTACTTCACCGCCCCCGCCTGCCGCGACCGCGACCTCGGCCACACTGGCGTCCTCAAGCGCATGGGCTGGCAGGTCCACCGCGTGCACGCGCCCGCCTGGTTCCGCAACCCCGAAGCCGAACTTCAGCGCATCCTCGAACGCTACCGGTCGGCTCTATCCTGACGGTCCGGACACCCGATCCCGCCTGGCCGGCGATCCAGGCGGCAGCGAAGGACGGGCAACTCGCAATCCGGCCCCCCCAGCCCATTGACAGGGCCCCTCGATCTCGTGCACGGTCCGGGCACCATTCGAGTGAGCGAGGACAGAGTGACAGCACTCGATATTGCCTGGCGGGCGGTAGTGCTCGCCGTGCTACTAACTCTCGCCGGCATGGCCCTTGGGGCGCTCGGGTTCGTGGAGATTGCGCTCATTGTCGGCGTCAGTGTCCTGCTGGCTGGCCTCTGGCATCGGACCAGCCGACGGCGCTCCAGGCCGGCCCGTTAAGTTCCCGCATCTCCGCCCCACCGCCAGCTCACCACCCGTTCCGGCGTGAGAGCGATCAGCGGCAACGCTTCGAGCCCCATCTCCCGGTACTGCGGGTACCGGGCGCGCAGCGCTTCGAGCGCCGCCGGATGCTCGTCGCCCCGCTCCAGCACGGTCGCCCGCCCCTCGATCCGTACCCACGCGAGCCGCGTCCAGTCGTCTTCGTACCGGTCTACCAGCAAGGTCACCCGCGGGTCGCGTGCGATGTCCCGCAGCCGCGCCAGGCGTCCGCCCCGTTTCGGCTTCTCATCCACCGCGATGACCACCGTCCCGCCCGAAACGGCGTAGCACACCGGCACCAGCCGCGGCCGGCCGTCGGACGCGATCGTTCCAAGCCGCGCCACCCGGCACTCCTCCAACAACTCCAACTGCCATCGTTCGAACACCCCGTGAGCCTGCCCCACGCGGGGCGCCCTCGCAACCCCGCGTTTCGTCTATCCCGCCCGCCTTCGCTAAAGTGATCCCATGACTCGTACCGTCCTCGCGGCCGACTTCGGCGGCACCAACCTCCGCGCCGCCATCGTCTCCGCGGAAGGCCACATCCTCCACCGCGACGATCACCTCACCCCCGCCGAGAGCACGCCCCAGGCAATCATCGCCCAGGTCATCGAGCTTCTTGCGGGCACCGTCGCCGCATCCGGAGCCCAACCCGCCGCTGCCTGCATCGCCACCGCCGGACTCATCAACGCCGAAGAGGGCAAGGTCATCATCGCCCCGAACATCCCCGGCTTCCGCAACCTGGTCCTGACGACGCCGGTTGGCGAGCGCCTCGGGATCCCCGCCTATATCGAGAACGACGCCAGCGCCGCCGCCCTTGGCGAGTTCCGTTTCGGCGCCGGGCGCGGCACCCGCCACCTCCTCCACGCCACCGTCGGCACCGGCATCGGCGGAGGGATCGTCATCGACCGGCGCCTCTATCGCGGCGCAAAAGGCCTCGCCGGCGAAATCGGCCACATCATCGTCGACCCCGCGGGGCCCCGCTGTAACTGCGGCTCTCGCGGCTGCCTCGAGGCGATGGTCAGCGGCGTCGCCTTTGCGGAACGCGCCCGCCTTATCCTCCAGCAAGGGAAGTCCGCCATCCTCAAGGAAATCGCCGCGGGCGAGCCCCCCACCGCCGTCCACCTCTCGGCCGCCGCCGCCAGGGGCGACACCGTCTGCGAAGCCGAGATCCGGCACGGCGGCCACATCCTCGGCCTCGCCCTCGGCAGCCTCGTCAACGTCCTCAACCCCGACTGCGTCACCCTCAGTGGCGGGCTGCTTTCCATGGGCGAAATGCTGCTGGGACCGGCCCGCGAGGCCATGTACTCGCTCGCCTACGGCCCTGCCGCCGGGACCCTCATCCACCTCAGCGAACTCGGCGACGATGCCGGCCTCCTCGGTGCCGCCGCCGTAGCCTTCGAACACCTCGACACGTAACGCCACCACCAGGCGCCGCCCCTCCCATTTCCGATTCGCAGCTCCCACCCCACCTGCAACGGGCAACTCGCCACTTTTTGCACACCGTTTACACCAAATAGGGGTTATCCCGGTCGTTTGAACAGGCTTCGTTTCCTAGGGTCACTTTGGTGGCCCCCGGGAGGATGCTGTGTTGCGGAAACTCTCATGGGCGCTCGTGGCGTGTATTGCCGTGGGCGCCGTCTCGTGGACTGCGGACCGCCCTACCGCTGCCCACGCCCTGTCCAACTGTGCTGTCGACGACCTCACGGTCGATGACGAAGAGCAGGCATTCCTTCGCCTGATCAACGGCTACCGCGCCCGGAACAACGCTCCGGCGCTAACCATCTCCCCGGCGCTCACCCGCGCGGCCACGTGGATGGCCTACGATCTCTCCACCCGCTCCGGCCTTGCCCACCGCGATTCGCTCGGCCGAACGCCCTGGCTGCGGATGCCGGACTGCGGTTACGCCATCCCCGGCGGCGAAAACCTCGCTGCCGGGACGAACCGTTCCGGCGCCCAGTGGGCCCTCGACGCCTGGATCGCCTCTCCCTCCCACCGCGATGTCATGCTCGCAAAAGACTTCGCTACGATCGGCATCGCCCGCGTCTACGTTGAAGGCTCCCGTTACGGGTGGTACTGGGTGACCGATTTCGGGTACCCGGGTGGCGATGCAGCACCCGCCGCCCCGACCCCGCTGCCCCCGACCCCAACCCCGCCGCCGCCACCGCCGCCACCACCCACCGCCATCACCCGGGCCGCAGCGCCCCCCGCGGCGTCGGTGTCCACCGCGAGCCTGGCCGTCTCCTCGGGCTCCAACCTCGTCACCTGGCGGGGCGCCGCGACGAGCCCGGCATCCGCCTTCCGCTCCGTCGCCCACTGGGTCTCCGTGGTCTACGCCTACGACGAGGCGACCGGCACCTGGCTCCGCTGGAGCCCTGCCCTGGATCCCAAGCTCCAGTCCCTCCCGGAACTCCGGCCCGGCCAGCGCTACTGGATCATCGCCACTCGCGGACTGGACGTCCCGCTCCCATAGGACCCCAAAGGCCGGGCGAGTGTGTTGTTGCCCGGCCTACTTCCGCTTCTTCCCCCGGCGCGATTGGGCCGCTTCCTGCATCTTCTTCAGCCGCTTCTGTACCGCCTGCGGTTCTGTCGTGATCAATCCCCGGCCGGTCACCCGCATCCGCCGCTGCTTCGCATCGAGTTTCTGTGCGCGTCGCTCCCACCGTTCCATCGCCTGCGCTCAGTCCGCCCGCGGCTGCGAGGGCTCGGCGTGGTGGTTCGAATGCAGCCCGCCGATGTGTTCCTCGAGGTGCGCCACCAGTTCGTGGAGCTCCTCCATCCGCCGGTCCAGGTCGTTCAGCCGCTCCCACTCCGGGTCCGGCAGCCGCTGGATGGCCCCGTTCGAATCATCGTGGAACGCTACGATATGCCCGGGCACGCCCACCACCGTCGCGTTCGCCGGCACGTTCGTCACCACTACGCTCCCCGCCCCGATGCGCGCGTTCTCTCCCACCTCGATCGCGCCGATCACCTTCGCCCCCGCGCCAACGACCACCCGGTCCCGCAGCGTCGGGTGCCGCTTGACCCGGCGGGTGCTCGTCCCCCCGAGTGTCACGCCCTGGTAGAGCATCACGTCATCCCCAATTTCCGCGGTCTCGCCGATGACCACGCCCATCCCGTGGTCGATGAAGAACCGCTTCCCAATGGTCGCGCCGGGGTGGACCTCGATCCCGGTGAGGAATCGCGCCACGTGCATGATCCCGCGCGGCAGCAGCGGCACGCCCCGGCGATGCAATGCGTTCGCCAGCCGGTGCGCAAGCCGGGCGTGGAACCCCGGATAGAACAGCGCCACTTCAGCTGCGTTCCGCGCCGCCGGGTCATGCTCCATCGCTGCCCGGATGTCCGCCCGGATCTCCTGTAAAACTCCCATGCGATTCACCTTACGCGATGCTTCCCCACTCCACTAGCAACGGCGCACCGGCACGCTGGCCGGCACTCAGCTACGATCGAGTTGTGCCACCATGCCGGCCATCCCACCCATGACCCGTAACGAGCGCCTCCTCTTCCTCGCCTCTCTCCCCGAACGGGCCGTGCGCGCCCTCTCCGCCGGGATCTTCGGCACGGTCCACGAAACCGCCTACCTCCTCCTCCCGCGCCTGGTCCGCCGCTCACGCCTGTACGAAGTCACCGCGAAGAACCTCCTTCGCATCGCCATCGAACTCGTCGGCCGCGTCGAAGCGCAACCGTCCGCGGCTGCCGCTCAGCCCACGGCCGGCCGCATCGCCATCAAGAAGGCCGCCGGCAACGCCGTCGAGTTCGGTTCTATCGCCGCCTTCGGGTTCTCGCCCCTCTGGCTACTCGCCGCCGCCAGCGACATCCTCAACGGCTCGAAAACCTACCTCCGTGCGCTCGAAGAGGAGCTCATCCACGCCGGCGTCCTCGCCGAAGGCGCCCATTTCCGCTCCGTCGATGACCTCCTCGGCGCCCTCGAAGGCTCCACCGGCACCACTGCAAACCTCATCGACCTGCCCCCGCTCGAATTGCGCGAACTCCGCACGTCCCTGGCCGAACTCCGCGGCGACGCCGCCAGCCTGCCCTCGCCGAAAGAACTTGCTCAGCTCTTCGACGGCCTCGTCAGGACAGCTCGCCTCGAAGGCCGCTCGCTCCTCCAGGTCTCGAGCGGCGTGGGCCTGGCGTTTCTTTCCTCCGCCCGCAACGTCACCCGCACCCACCTGGTGACACCCTACGGCGAAGACTGGCAGCCGCTTCGCAACGAGGGCTTCGGAGCTTATGCGGCACGCATCGCCGGCCCGTACCGCACCGCGATCAACGGCCACTTTGACTCCCGCCGCACCAGCTGGACGGAACGCCTCGCCCGCCGCCTCGGGCGCTGGCGCCTGGGCCGCCGCCGATAGGCATCCCTCATCGCTCGGAAATATGACGCCGCTCATGCCGGCTCACACCGTGTTAACAGCAGCATAACGCGCGAGCCGAAACCCCTTTCTCCCGAGGTCATCGTTCCATGCCCCCAGCGATCCCGCGCGCCAGCTCCGAGATCACCCCGGAGTGGCTAAACGAGGTACTCTCCCCCGGCGTCCGCGATGGCGCAACCGTTACCGCGATCGATACGACGGTCATCGGCGAGGGCGTCGGCTTTGTCGGCGAAGTCGCCCGCCTCACCATCACCTACGATCGCCCGGCTCCCGATGCCCCAGCCTCCATCATCTCCAAGGTCCCCACTGCCAACGAAGGCTTCCGCAACCTCGGCATGATGCTTGGCCTCTACCAGCGCGAAAACGCCTTCTATACCCATGCCGCCGATGCCACTCCGGTCCGCCTGCCCGGCACCTACCACCTCGACGGTGACCCCGCATCCCAGTCCTTCGTCATCCTCCTCGAAGACTTTGCCACCATGCGGCCCGGCAACCAGCTCGCCTCCTGTTCCCTCGAAGAGGCCCGCGTCGCCATGGAAACCGCCGCCGCCCTCCACGCCCGCTGGTGGAATAGCCCAATGCTTGGTGAGTTCGCCCCCTGGCTGCCCGGCGCCGGCGACCCGTACTTCCTCCTCCTCCAGGCCGTCTTCCAGAACTCCATCCCCGCCTTCGACGCCATCTATGGCCACCTCATCTCGCCCGAAGTCCGCAGCCTTGTCGATATCTATGGCGAGCGCTACCAGGACATGGTCGCCAGCCTGGCAACCAGCTCCGTCACCCTCGTCCACGGCGATTACCGCCTCGATAACATGATGTTCGGGCGCGACCCCGGCGATCCCCCGATCGCCATCATCGACTGGCAGCTCTGCTTCCAGTCGATCCCCCAGTGGGATATCGCCTACTTCCTCGCCGGCAACTTCGACCCGGAGGTCCGCCGCGCCAACCAGCGCGAACTCCTTGGCGTCTACCACGAGGCCCTCTGCCGCAACGGCGTGACCGGCTACTCCTTCGAGGATGCCTGGCGCGACTACCGCAAGGCCGCCCTCGTGCTCATCGGCTACATGGTTACCGGCGCGGCCGACGTAAAGCCCGAAACCCTCAACGACCGTGGCCGCGAGTTGATGGACCGGATGTTCAGCCGCTACGCCGAAGCCGTCCTCGACCTCGATTCCGCCGAGTTCATGCGGTAGCGGTCAGCCCCCGAGCTTCCGCGCGAACGCCAGCACGTGCCCGTCGGGGTCCTGTGAATAGGCGGCCTCGTCGCCCCAATCCCGGGCTGCCAGCGGGCTCAGTTCGCGGGCGCCTGCCTCGAGCGCGCGCGCGTGGTATGTGCCGGGGTCGTCCACGCGCAGGTACAGCTCCGCGCGCGGAATTTCGCGGCCACCGGCCGGGTCTGGAATGGCGTGGCCCAGGAGTTGCCGGATCCCGGCCTCGGGCATGAGTCCAAGCACTGTGACCGGCCCAAGTGGAAACTCGGTCATGCCCGGGACATCGAGCGACGGCTCGCCCAGGACTCGCCGGTAGAACGTTGCCGCGGCCGCCTGGTCGCGCACGTACAGGATCAGGTTGACCGTGCTCTCGCCGCCGGCCGGCTGCCCCATGTTTGCCCTACGGCCGCCCGGCCCGGTTCAGGCTTTCGGCCGCCACAAGTTCGGGCTCGCGCAGTCGGGGCGCCTCCAGCCGGTCCATCTGCATCTGCACGTTCAGCGGATACACCCCGGTGAAACACGCATTGCAGAGGTCCGCGGGCACCTGCCCAGTCGAGACGTTCAGCCCGTCGAGGCTCAGGAACCCGAGTGAGTCCGCCCCGATGTGCGCCCGGATCTCCTCGATGCTCTGGTTGGCGGCAATGAGTTCCGCCTTCGTCGCCATGTCCACGCCAAGGAAGCAAGGCGAGACGATCGGTGGCGTCGTGATGCGCATGTGCACCTCCGCCGCCCCCGCGTTCCGCACCAGGCTCACCACCCGCGGGGTCGTCGTCCCCCGGACGATGCTGTCGTCGACCAGCACCACCCGTTTGCCCCGCAGCACTTCCGAGAGCGCGTTGAACTTCAAGCTCACGCCTGCTTCGCGGATGCGCTGGTCCGGCTGGATGAACGTCCGCCCAACGTAGCGGTTCTTCACCAGTCCCTCGCGGTAAGGGATCCCCGCCGCCCGCGCATACCCGATTGCCGCCGGGATCGCCGAATCCGGCACCCCGACCACAATATCGGCCCCCACGGGGTGTTCCATGGCCAGCTGCGCGCCCATCGCTTCCCGCGCAAGGTAGACAAGTTGCCCGCCTAGACGGCTGTCGGGGCGGGCGAAATAGGTGTATTCAAATGTGCAGATGGCCCGCTTCCGGGCCGGCGCCACCGGGAAGAAGCTCGTCATTCCCTGGGCGTCGACCATCACCACCTCACCCGGCTGCACCTCGCGCTCCATAGGTACGCCCAGGTGCTCGAGCGCGCACGACTCCGAGGCCACCACCCAGCCGTTCTCCATCTTTCCGATGCACAGCGGCCGCACGCCCATCGGGTCCCGCATCGCGAACAGCCGGTCGCGCGTCATGATCACCACGCTGTACGCGCCCTCGATCCGCCGCATCACGTAATGGAAGCGCTCCTCCCACGTGCCTGCCGGTGCGATCGAAAGCAGGTGCGCGATAACTTCGCTGTCCGCGGTCGATTCGAACTGGATGCCCTGCGCCTCCAGGTCCTCCCGGAGTATCTCGACGTTCGTCAGGTTCCCGTTGTGCGCGAGCGCGATCGGCTCGCCATTGTGCCGGTCGTTTACCACGATCGGCTGAGCGTTGCACGCCACCGATCCGCCCGACGTGCTGTAGCGCGTGTGTCCAATCGAAATGTGTCCGCGGAGATACGCGAGGTCTTCCTCGTCAAAGACCTGCGAGACCAGCCCCATCCCTGTCCGGAGGCTGAAGTCCGTCCCGTTGCTCGTCGCGATGCCGGCGCTTTCCTGGCCCCGGTGCTGGAGGGCATACAGCCCGTAGAACGTCAGCCTTGCTACGTCATCCCCGGGGCTGTACACCCCAAAGACGCCACAGGCCTCGCGCGGGTTATCGCTGTCGGGGATCAAACCCTGGTCGCCCTCCTGCTGGGTGACGTTAACGGCACAACCAGTATATGTGCCCCATCATCCCCGCCGCAAAGCGACACAACATCTCGTTGTTCATTCAACACCCATCAACCGTCTCTCCGCCTCAGGGCTCGATC
>CAUJEQ010000135.1 GCA_963169135.1 Chloroflexota bacterium | reverse complement strand
CGCCTTCGTCGAGCCAGTCCTCGCCCGCTTCGCGGCGTGCCGCCGCGAGCAAGTCCTCTTCGGTGGCCTCGATGAGCCCCTGCGCGATTGCATCGACCCGGCTGATGCTGGGTGGGGGCTCGCCGCTCTTGCTGGCCGTGTCCCAGCGGACCACAGTGCCGAGGTCGCGGTCGCCCACTTCGATGCGCTGGCCTTCGACGATGAGGGTGACCTGGCGGCGGAGGATGTTGATGCCGATGACCTTGCCTTCGCCGGTAGGGGTGCTGCAGCGCTGGCCGATCTTCGGCAGCGACTTGCGCATCTCCTTGTAGCCCTCTTCCTCGTACGAAAGACAGCAAAGGAGGCGGCCGCAGAGCCCGCTGATCTTCTGCGGGTTGAGCGGCAGCTCCTGCTCCTTGGCCATGCGGATGGAGATCGAGGGGAAGGTGGAGAGCCAGCTCGAACAGCAGAGTTCGCGCCCGCAGATGCCGTAACCGCCGGCCTGCTTCGCCCGGTCGCGGGCGCCCATCTGACGCATCTCGACGCGGGCGCGGAACTGGTCGCCGGCGCGCTTCACGAACTCGCGGTAGTCGATCCGCTCCTCGCTGGTGAACGAGAGCGTCAGGCGCCGTCCGTCGAGGGTGAGCTCGGCGGCGTCGAGGTGGGCGGGAAACCCGAGCTCCTCGCCGAGGCGCCGTGCCTCGGGAAGGAGCTCCTCAGCTTTCCGCCGAAGTTCATCGGCCTTGCGGATGTCCGCCTCGGTGGCGAGGCGCAGGATGGGTTTCAGCTCTTCGCGGCCGAGTTCGTTCACCACCACCTGGTCCGGGGCGATGACGACTTTCGCCACTTCCGGCCCGCGCGTGGTTTCGACCACGACGAATTCGCCGGGTTCGAGTCGCATCCCGGCGGTGTGGAAATAGAAAATCTTGCCGGCGTTTCGAAAGCGTACGCCGGCGACGCGTGGCAGTTCCTCAGGCATAGGCCGCGGATTCTTCCTCGGGGCTCAGGGCAAGTGTAACGTGCGGGAAGGCGAGGAGCATGAGCTCGAAGGCCGGCCGGGCCATCACGTTCGCCTGGAGGTCGGCGCGGGCCGTGGTGATCGCGCGCAGCGCTTCGACGCAGCCAGCAAGGCCGCCCCTGTCCTCGGCGCCCGAAATGCCCTGGCGCAGGCGCTCCTCCCAGAACGCTTCCCAGGCGTCGATCTCGGCGAGGATGGCGTGGCGGTCGTTTCGCCAGCGGGTGGCGAGATCGGCGGCGTAGGTGAAGCGTTCGCGGAGCGGCCCCGCGGCCACCCGGGCGCAGCGCTCCAGCAGGCGTCCGCGGTCACCCATCATCTCTGGGTGCTGCGCGAACTCGATGGCGCGCCCGGGGCGCCCCCGGCTGGCCTCTGCCGCGCGCGCGGCCAGCTCCCGGTCGAACCCCCGTTCCACCAGCCCGGCCTCGATCTGGGCGCGGGGCACCGGCCGCACCTCGATCCGGCGGCAGCGGCTGACGATCGTCTCGAGGAGCGCTTCGGGGGCGGCCGAGACCAGGCAGAAGACCGTGTGGCCGGGCGGCTCCTCCAGCGTCTTCAACACGGTGTGGGCGGCCTCGCGCCCGAACCGGTCGGCCGGGTCGATGATGATCATCCTGTGGCGCGCCTCGAACGGGTAACGCGCCACCAGGTCGATCAGCCCGCGGACCTGGCAGATGCGGATATCGCGCGAGTCGGGGTGCTTCGGGTGCGATTCGCCCTCGCGCGGGCGGCAGAGGGTGTCGCCCGGGCCGAGGGTGATGATGTCGGGGTGCGCGCCTTCGAGGATCAGCCGGCAGGGGCGGCACTCGCCGCACGGCTCGCGCGAGGACGAAGGAGAAGCGAGGAGGGAGGAGTCGCCGGCGAACAGGCTGGCGCCCGCGGTCGTTGGCGGGTTGAGGAGTTCGCAGTTCAGGCGGAGGGCGTACTCGATAGCGAGCGCGGTGCGGCCGCTGCCATCAGGTCCCGCGAAGAGGAGGGCATGCGGCGGCTCTTCGCTCGCTGCCAGGGCCGCGAGCTCCCGCACAATGTCCGCATGGCCGATGACGCGCGCGCTCATCACCGTAGCCTACCCCCCAGCCCCCTCGCCCCGCCATTCGCGATTCACGATTCGCGATTCGGTCCCGCCCGGGTAGCGGCGGGGAATCGAAAATCGTGAATCGCAGATCGATGGTGGGGGTTGGGCCCGGCAGCCGGGCAGCCGCCGGACCCAACGCTGGGGAGGATTCCCGCTGGTTAGACCGGCCGCCTGCGAAGGTCTTACACCTGGCCGGCGCGGCCTTTACCCGACCGGCCGCGTTCGAGCACGCGGAAGATGGTTCGCCGCGACAGCCCGAACATCCGGGCCAGTTCGTCGACCGACACGCCGTCGTGGGCCGCGGCTCGCTGGATGGTGCGGTCGCGCCCATCGCGCAGCAGCGCGGGAGCGCCGCCGTTCGTGTCATAGCGGCACTTCGGCAGGGGGCAGCGGAGGCAGGACGGGTAGAGATCGCAGCCGGTATCGGCGTAATCGACGTATTCGGGCAGCGCGTCGGAGCGCTGCGGCAGCTCGAGTGGCATGTCCACGGGTCACCTCGGACGCTGGCTTTGGTAGCTCCCGAGAGTAGAACGTATGTTCTGATTCATCAACCGGATAATGGCGCCCCGGGCACAAGTCGACACGGGTTGGCCGGCGGGTTTTTGATTGCCGTTTTTCGATTGCCGTTTCGGGTGCCCGTGCGACAGCTGCGCCTTGGCGGTGCGGTGCCCGGCGGGCGATGAAGGACCGATGAATGACGTTTGCGGAGCGATCACCAGGAAGGGCGGACACTGCCAGAATCGCCTCGGCGCAGCTTGCCCGTACCACACCGATGAGGAGCGAGCCCGTGCCACGTCCGGACACAAGCCCAATGCGAAGGAACGCGAGGAGGGCAGCCCCGCCAGGCGGGATGCCATCACGGCGCGCGACCTTCACGCGGTCGCGTGGAGGCTGCTCGAGGACCTGCTGGAGGATGACCGCGTCGATGCGGCCCGGCGGGCATCGGCGGGCGCGACCCTCATCCGGGTGGTGGAGGCGCTGGGCGAGCCGCCCGTCTCACGCGAGCAGGCGGCAGCCGAGATCGCGCTCCGCGGGATGGTGATGCACGGGATGCCGCCCCGGAACGCGGAGGAGTGGGCGCTGGCGGAAGAGCTCTTCACACCCGACGCCATCGCGATGTTCCGCACATGGAAGCCCGGCGGCGACGACGCGTTCTAGGTGTGAGGCACGAGGCAAGAGGCACGAGTTGGGTGGTACCCCGGCCAATCCGAGGCGCGCCAGGGATGGCGCGCTGGGGTGCCCGTCGCCCGAACGCCGCCGGTTCGGCACCACCGCGGCACCGCGCTCCCAGCGTGCCGCCCGCACCCGTGGTGCCACCACCGCCGCAGCGAATCATTCCTGATGCGCCTCGGATGCACCTCGCCCGAATCCCGCTGCAATGTGCGCGATACCGGCGGCCTCATGCCTCATGGCTAGTTAAACGCTATCCCCGTGAGGGTGTTCAACCACTGGTCGGCCGGGATGAACGATGAAGCGAGCGCGACGTGGCCCTCCTCGTCGATCGTCACCACCGTGTTTTCGGCGATCTCAGCCAGCGCGAAGCGGACGGCACCGAGGCGGAGGTTGTCCACCCGTGTGCCCTGGATGGTGACAACCGCGTCGGCGCCTGCTGCGACCTGCGAGGCCAGAGTGGCGATGGTCACACCCTTGACGGTCTTGCCATCTGCCTGGATCTCCGCCGTTGGCAGCGCGGCGAACTCCGTGCGCGTCGGCGCATAGCGCGTCTGGCCGGCAACCACCTGGACGATAGGGGTGTCATCCGGCACTGGGGTCGGCTTGGGGAGCGGGGTATCGGGCACCTGGGGCTGGTCCTGCGCAGCGACGGCTGTGCGCTGGGCGTCGAGGGGGCTCAGGGTTGGGGTCGCGGTGGGTTCGTCGCCCCCGTTGGGGGAGTCGTCGCCCTCTCCGCCACAGGCGCCGAGCAGCAGCGCGAGGGCAAGCGGGGCAACTGCGAAGGACAATCGTCGCATCAGGCATTCTCCGGGTTGGGGGGCAAGCTGAGGGTAGGCAGGAGCCCGGTAGCGGGCAACGCTCGGGTTAACCGGGGGTTCAGGGAGCGGCGGTCGAGGAGCCTTCCGCGGTGGCGCTTTCCTGCGGCTGTGTGGTCGCGGTCGTGGTGGCTTCGGCGGTCTCGCCCGGTTCCGCGGTCGAGGTCCCGGTCGCGTCCGGTGTTGGCGTCCCGGTCGGCTCGGCCGTCGCGCTCGGTTCGGGGGTAGCCGTTTCGGTCGGCTCGGGCTCCGGCGAGGTGGTTGCCGTAGCGGTCGGGAGCTCATTGACCGGGGCGCCGAGCGCGGTCGCGACCGCATCGCTGAAGGCAGCTGCCGCGGCGTCGACGCGAGCGGCGTCGATCTCGGGCTGCTTGCGCGCCTCGGTGAAGACGGCGCTGCCCTGCTCGGCGAGGCTCTTGGCGCGGGCCTTCTGCACGTCGTCGAGCGGCTGGACCTTCGAAAGCTCGGCGAGGGCGCGAGCTTCCCGTTCAAGGCTTTCGAGCGTGGAGACGGAGACATCGCCGCGCCGGGTCAGGCGCTGGAGTTCGTACACGCGGTTTTCGGTCTGCCGGAACTGGACATCGACGCGGCCATCACCGCGGGAGAGCGTGTATTCCAGCCGTTCGTTGGCCAACTTGAAGGTGTAGTTCCAATCGCCGGGCACCGCATCGCCGGCGGTGATGAAGCCGAGCGCGAGGACGCCGATGCCCGCGGCGGCCGAGACGACGCCCATGCTCGCGACCGCGGTCCGGGTTCCCGAATACTGGGGCGCGGGCAGGACGATGGGGGTGGGGGCGGGGCGGTTCGCGGCGGCCAGGAACTTCGCCTTGAGCGAGCCTTCGAAGTAGTAGCTGGCCGAATCGCCGGCGTACGCCGCTTCGATGGCGGCCGAAGTCTGGAGCATGCCTGCGAGCCACTCCTCATCGTGGGGGAAGAGCCCCAGGACGAAGTCGAGGTCGAGGCCGTCATCGAGCAGGGACTGTGCTTCGGCGAGCACCTGGGCCGCGTAGCTCGGTTTGCGTTCAAAGAGTTGGCGAATCATTCGTGCCGGACCATGATCTGGAGTTTGGCGATGGCTTTGTGCTGGAGGACTTTCACGTTGTTTTCGGTCTTGCCCAGGGCCTGCGCGGTTTCGGCTACGGAAAGCCCGGCGCCAAAACGGAGGGAGATTACCTGCCGCTGTGCTTCGGGGAGCCTTTCGGTTGCCTCGCGGACGGTCGCGATCGTCAGTTGCGTCACGAGTTCGTCCACATGGTCTGGCGAGGGATCCTGGATGGTTTCGGTGAGCGGTGAAGTCGCC
>CAUJEQ010000134.1 GCA_963169135.1 Chloroflexota bacterium | reverse complement strand
CGGGTGATCCACGAGGTCGAGTTCCCGAAGCACCTGCTCGAAAAGCCCTACCTGCGCCCGGTCTACGACGACCCGCAGTTCCTGGTGCGCAACGTCTGGCGGCTGTACGGCGGCTGGTACGACGGCGAGCCGGACAACCTGTTGCCGGCGCCCCGGGCCGAACAGGCGCGCGAATGGGTGGCCCTGGCAGGCGGGCTGGACCATGTGCTCGAACGAGCGGCAAGCCTCAAGGCCGAAGGCAACCTGCGGATGGCCTGCCACCTTGTGGAGTACGCCGTCATCGCCGAGCCCGGCGCACAGGAGGCGCATGCGCTCCGGGCGGAGGTTTACGGGGCCCGTGCGGCACTCCAGGAGTCCTCGATGGCGCGCAACATCCTCAACCACGCGGCCCTGGCCAGCCAGCAGGGCAAGCGCGACCTCGCCGGGGACTACTAACCGGGAAAAGCGATGGGGAGTGGAGCGGGCGAAGGGAATCGAACCCTCGTCTCAACCTTGGGAAGGTCGCGTTCTGCCATTGAACCACACCCGCCCGGGTGCGAACGCCAGACAGCGTATCATCCCGGCACAATCTATTCGAGGTACCGCAATGCCGATCCCGAAGGAACTTTCCCTCACTCCCGAGGAACTGGACGAGATGATGCTCAGCTCGTGGAACATGCGCGTCGCCAGCATCGGCCCGGGCACGCGGATCAACCTCACGCCGCTCTGGTTCGGCTGGGCCCAGGGCAAGATCTTCTTCTATTGCCGCGGCCAGAAGGTGGTGAACCTCCGCCGCAACCCCACCGCGACCATCCTCGTCGACCGCAACGAACGCTTCCCCGAACTGCAGGGAGCCATGTTCCAGGGCACCGCGAAGGTGCTCGAAGACCCCAAGGCCGAGGCCGCCGAGCCCGGCATGGAAGAAGTGCGCTGGCAGATGGGCAAGAAGTACGCCGGCGGCCACGGCGAGCCCGCCGAGCCCCGCAAGAACGAATCGACCGCGCGCGGCCGCCACTGGCGCTGGGTGGTCTTCACACCCACCCGCACGGTCACCTGGGATAACAAGAAGATCCGGCGGTAGGGCGGCGTCGAGCCCGCTTTAGGTGGGACGGGCTTGACCGGTGGTCTACCATGCACTTGTGGTGAACGAGAGCGGCGAGCCCTCCGCCGACCGTCCGGTGATAAGGCCGTACGCCTGGAAGCGAATGGCCGAGCGAGATATCTCGGAGGAAGCCGTGCGATGGGTTCTCGCGCGCTATCACACACGCCGGCCTGCTCCGGCCCGGAGAAATGCCAGTCCCACGGAGATATTCATCGGCGACTATCAGGGCCGAAGTTTAAAGGTGTACGTCGCGCGTGGTTCCAGCCCACCATTCGTGAAGACTGTAGTCTGGGAAGGCGACGAGTGACTCTGGAGGCGACCCATGGCTGAGGTATCCGTTGAGTACGACCGCGAGGCCGACGTGCTTTATGTCCGGCTGGCTCCGCATGCGAAAGTTGCGAAGACCCACCCGCTGGATGACATGCGCCTCATCGACTACTCGGAGGACGGTGCGGTGGTTGGCATCGAGTTCATCGACGCGAGCGAAGGCGTGGAACTCAGCGACGTGCCGTTCGCACGCAAAGTTGAACAGCTCATCGGTGATGCGGGTCTCGGGCTGCCAGTCTTCGCCTGATCCGGCGGTAGCTCAGCCCCCCGAGACCGGCCGGCCCACGCCCAGGTAGCGCGCCCCCGCCGCCTCCACGGCCGCCCGGTCGAGCGCATTCCGCGCGTCGACGATGAGCGGCGCTACCTTTCCCCAGTCGAGTGCCGCGTAAGCCCGGTGGTTCGCATGCACCACCGCCACGTCGTAGCCGGCGAGTGGCTGCGGCGCGGGCTCGAAGCCGAGTGCGCGCACCCCGGCGTCGCTCAGGAGGGCATCGTGCCCGGCGACCACCGCGCCGCGGTCGCGGAACTCGCGCAGGAGGTCGACCGCGTTCGTGTGGAACGTCACGGCCACATCCGGCCGGAAGGTCAGACCCAGGATGAGCACCCGCTTGCCTTCGAGCCCGCCGAGGACATCCGCCACGCGGTCGACCACGTAGCCGGGCATCGCGTCGTTCACTCGGCGGCCCAGTGCGGAGAGCGCGCTCGGGCCCTCGCCCTGCATGAGGAAGCGCGGGTAGACCGGGATGCAGTGCCCGCCGACGCCCGTGCCGGGGACGTGGATGTGCGAGTAGGGCTGCGAGTTCGCCGCGCGGATGACCTCGGCGATATCCACGCCGTGGACGTCCGCGATCATCGCAAGCTCGTTCGCAAGGGCGATGTTCAGGTCGCGGTAGGCGCCTTCGGCGAGCTTCGAAAGTTCGGCGGCCTCGGCGCTGGCGAGTTCCATCACTTCGCCGCCGAAGACTCCGCGGTAGAACGCGGCTGCGCGGGCCCCGCCCTCCGGGTCCACTCCGCCGACGACCTTCGGGTACTTCGTCAGGTCTTCGATGACACGCCCCATGAGCAGCCGCTCCGGGCTGAAGGCGACGAAAACATCCACGCCGAGCCGGTGTCCGTGCGCTTCGAGCCGCGGCGCGAGCAGCTTTCGCGTGGTGCCCACGGGCAGGGTCGTATCGAAGATGCAGAGCGTGCCCGGCTGGAGCGCGCGGGCGACGTCGTCGGCTGCCGAGAGCAGGTACTGGAGGTCGGCCCGCCCCTCGGGATCGATGTCGACGCGCACAGCGAAGAGCACAACCTGGCACTGCGCCACCGCCCCGGCCGTATCGGTCGTGGCGGTGAAGTTCCCGGAAGCGACCACCTGGCGAAGCATCGCATCGAGCCCCGCCTCATCCGGGATGGGGTTCTCGGCGCGGTTCACGCTGGCCACCAGGGCCGCATTCACGTCGCAGCCGAACACGCGGTGGCCCTTCGAGGCGATGGTCGCCGCCACCGGCAGCCCGATGCGCCCGATGCCGACAACGGCGACGTTCATGGCGCGGCCGCGACCTCTTCGACGGCCACCGGCATGCCCGTTTCGCCCGAGCGCACCAGCGCTTCGGCCACGGCGAGCGCGGCCATGCCGTCGTGGGCGCTGACCGGCGCCTTACCGCCGTTCGCGACCGCATCGCGGAAAGCTTCGAGCTCGACCCGAAGGGGCTCGCGGTTGGCGATGGGGTAGCGGGTCATCGGGCCCTCGGTCACGCTCGCGTAGCTGCCCTCGCGCGCGGCGGCGGCGTAGTTTTCGTAGAACGCGAGCGACTGCGCGGCGTAGTCGACCAGGAACATGCCGCGCTCGCAGAGGACGGTGAGCGACCGTTCCTTCATCGGGGTGAGCCAGTTGATATCGAGCAGGCCCATGGCGCCGCCGCGGAAGTCGACGAACCCGGCGAAGAGGTCTTCGTTGCCGGTGGCGATGTGGCTGCGCGATTCGGCGTAGACGCGCTCAATTTCGTCGCCGAGCAGGTAGCGCATGATGTCGATGTCGTGGGGGCCGAGGTCGTGGATGACGCCGACATCGCGGATGCGGTGGGGGAAGGGGCCGACGCGGCGCGCCCGGAGCTGGAGCACCGGCCCGCCCTGGCCCTCGTCGAGCCGCTTCTTGAGTTCGCTGATGGCCGGGTTGAAGCGCTCGATGTGGCCGACCGTGAGGATGACCCCGGCGGCCTCGGCGGCCCGGGCGATGCGGGCGGCGGCGGGGAGCGAAGCGGCGATGGGCTTTTCGACGAGGACGTTCGCACCTACCGCGATCGCCTCGAGCGCAACCGCCTCGTGCAGCTGTGTCGGCACGACGATGGAGACCATGGC
>CAUJEQ010000133.1 GCA_963169135.1 Chloroflexota bacterium | reverse complement strand
CCTGGGGCACGAACTTCTCGCGGTGGTAGCTGACCATCCCGTGGCCGCCGTTGCCACCCTGAACATGAATCTCGATCGCATCCAACATCTCCAACCATCTGAACAGATGGCCGGGGCTAAAGGAAGCATTGATGATGTGTGATGGGCCGTTGGGACTGTTGGGAAAGGTCCGATCGCAGATTCCCGGCGGCGTTCGGAGCCGTGGGGATCGGTATGCGGATCCCATTTGGGAACGACGAGCAAAGCGTTGGCTATTCGCTCAGGCGCGGCGGAAGGGAGCACGCGAGGTTGGGAAAGGGACGGCGTTCCCAACGGGGATCCCAACCGGTTTCCCCATGGGAATCCCAACAGTTAGCGGGAGAGTTCGGTGATGGCCTGGCGGATGTCCTCGTCTTCGACGAAAGCGGCGCCGCGGGCTTCGCGGAGGGCCTGGGCGCGTTTGATCACGGCGGCCTGAGACATCCCGGCCGGAGGTTCGGTGATCCAGGCGAGGAGTTCCACGGTGACGTTGTTCGGGTCCTTGAAGTAGAGGGAGCGCTCGTAGCCGCGGTCCACCGGGCCTTCGTATTCGACGCCGGCATCGCGGAGGCGCTGTTCCCATGCGGGAAGGTCGGTGAGCGAAACATCGAGGGCGAGGTGGTCCATGTGGCCGGAGCCGCCCTGGGCGTCGGGGTAGCTGGCGGGATCGACGCCGGGTCTGGGGACGAAGTAGGCGATGAAGTTGTCGCTGCCGGCGTGGAAAAAGAGGTGTTCTTCCGGTTCGTAGTCGAGGTTGGGCTGGCGGAGGACGAGTTCCATGCCGAGGACGCGGGTGTAGAAGTCGATGGTGGCCTCGGCGTTGCGGCCGGAGATGGCGGGGTGGGAGATGCGGAGGGTGTGCACGGGGGGCCTCGTGGTAGTTGCGGTCGCAACCAGTATGGCAGGTTGGAGGAGGGGAGGGGCGGCGCACAGACTGGCCGACAGCCGTTTCGTGAAGCTGCCTTCACCTTTCTTGCGCGGCCGGGGGGCGAGCGGGCACACTGGCGGGGGACGGAAACCCGAATCATGTTCGACAACGCAAGACGAGTTCGCCGCAGCTTTCGCGTGGCCCGGACGGGTGCGCGCATCTACCTGGGCTACAAGCGCACCCAGCGGAAGGTGCGCAAGCTCCCGCGGGAGGCCGCGGCCGCACAGTGGGAACTGCGGCATGAGGCTGCTGCCGAATCGCTCTACCAGCTGGCGGTCGACCTGAAGGGCATGTACATCAAGTCCGGGCAGTTCATCGGGACGCGCACCGATATGGTTCCGCTGCCGTACACGCGGTCGCTTTCGCGGTTGCAGGACCAGGTGCCCGCGCGGCCGATGGCGGTGGTGCGGGAGACGATCGAGTCGGAGCTGAAGCGGCCACTGGAGGAGTTGTTCGCCACGTTCGACGAGGAGCCGATCGGGTCGGCCTCGCTGGCGCAGGTACACCGCGCGACCCTGCCGGACGGGCGCGAGGTGGTGGTGAAGGTGCAGTACCCGGAAGTGGCGGGGCTGGTGCGCCTGGATGTGCGGAACCTGCGGACGATCGTGGGGATCGTGGCGCGGCGAGAACCGAACTTCGACTTCCGGGCGGTGGTGAACGAGATCGGGTCGCAGGTGCCGCTGGAGCTGGACTTCGAGCGGGAGGCGGAGATGACCCGGCGCATCCGGGCAAACCTGAGCGCGGTGCCGGGGGTGGTGGTGCCGCGCGTCATCGACGACCACGTGGCCAGGAAGGTTGTGGTTACCGAGTACATCCACGGCGCGCGGCTGCTCGACCGGGAGCGGCTGGAATCGATGAATATCGACCGGACCGCCTTCGCGAAGACGGTGGCAGAGGCGTACGGCCACCAGATCATGGTGGACGGGTTATTCCAGGCCGACCCGCACCCGGGCAACATCCTGGTGCTGGCTGGCGGACGCGCCGGGCTGCTGGACTTCGGGCTGACGAAGGAGTTGCCGGTCGCGGCGCGGCTCGGGTTCGCCCGGCTGGTCATTGCGGCGGGCGACCGCGACCCGCACGGGATCGTGGCGGCGTTCCGGGAACTTGGCGTGAAGACGAAGTCGGAAGAGCCGGAGGACGTACTCCCGCTGATGCAGCTGATGTTCGACGCGCGGCCGATGGACACTCCCCAGGCAGGGGAGCTACAGGTGCGCCGGGGGGCGATGCGGGCGAACCCGGTGGAGGCGATCCCGGGTGACCTGGTGCTGCTTGGGCGGGTGATCGGCCTCTTGCGGGGGGTGTGCGCTTCGCTGGGGACGCCGCTCAGTCCGATGCAGATGCTGCGGCCATTCGCGGAGCGGGCGCTGGCGGAAGCAGGAGCGGGCGCCACGGAGGACGCCGCGGCAGCATCCTAGTCCCGGTTTCGGTGGACCTGCGGTATTCCTCCATGGCCTCGGGGAGCCATTTCTGGAGGTTGGCGATGCGGGTGGCGTCGCTCGGGTGGGTGGAAGCGTATTCGGGCGGTTCGGGGCCTTCGCGGGCGGCCGCCATGCGCTCCCAGAAGCCGATGGCGGCCTCGGGGTTGTAACCGGCGCGGGCCATGTAGATCAGCCCGATGCGGTCGGCCTCGCTCTCCATATCGCGGCTGAAGGGGAGGAGGACGCCGAGCTGGGCGCCCGCGCCGAAGAGCGCCAGGAGCGTGCCACGGGTGGCGGAGTCAAGCCCGCCCAGCGTGGTGGAGAGGGCGAGGAGGCCGACCTGGGTGAGCTGTTCCTGGAGCATGCGTTCGGCCCCGTGCTGCGCGATGGCGTGGGCGATCTCGTGGGCCATGACGACGGCGAGCCCCTCCTCGTCCTGGGCCACTTCGAGGATGCCGCTGTAGATCGCGACCTTGCCGCCGGGGAGGCACCAGGCGTTCTTCATGGGGGAGGCGATGAGGGTGAACTCCCAGGCGAAGCCGGGGTCGTCGGCGACTTCGGCGATGCGTTCGCCGGCGCGGCGGACGAGGGTGGCCTCGGGACCGGTGCGGACGATCTCGGTAGCCGATTCAGCGAGGATGTCGCGGTAGGCCCCGGCGCCGAGCTTCGCCTGGTCTTCCTCGGAGAGGGCGACGCGTTGGGTGCGGCCGGTGACGGGGACGGTCTGTTCCTCGGCCCGGCAGTAGAGGAAGAGGGCGAAGCCGACGAGGATGGCGAGGAGGAGGCCGACGGTGGCGATCTCGGCATAGCCGCGTTCTTCGACGGCGACGGCGCGGACCTGGCGCTGCATGGAGGTATGGTAGGGGGTGCCGGAGGGAACGATGAAGAAGTACGCCGTTGTGATTGAGGTTGCGGGGACGAACTACTCGGCCTACGTGCCGGACCTGCCGGGGTGCGTCGCCGTCGGGGACACGGTGGAAGAGGCCGAGCGGGAGATCGCAGAAGCTATCGAGTTCCATATCGAGGGGCTTCGCGAGGATGGCCTCCCAATCCCCGAACCGCAGACGGTGGTGGAGTACGTACCGGCGCGTGCCGCCGGTTGAGTGAAGCGGGCGGCTGAAGCGGGACATCCGTACCTGCTACGCTCGTTGCATCACCAACCACGGAGCGTGCCCCATGCCGTCGAACGTTGAAGGCTTCGTCCCACCGTCTGCCATGGTCGTCGTCGCTCACCCGGACGATGCCGAGTTCATGGTGGCGGGGACCATCGCCCAGTGGGCCCGCAAGGGCTGCGAAGTCACCTACGTCATCATCACCAAGGGCGACAAGGGGAGCGACGACCCAACCATGACCAGCGAGCGGCTGACATCGATCCGCGAGGCGGAGCAGCGGAACGCGGGGGCGGTGCTGGGGGTGGCGAACTACGAGTTCATGGGCTACCCGGACGGCTACCTGCAGCACAGCCTGGAGCTGCGCCGCGACGTGGCCCGGCTCATCCGGAAACACAAACCGCACGTGCTGTTGACCTTCGACCCGACGAACCGCTTTTTCAGCGACAATTATGTAAATCATCCGGACCACCGCGTGGCGGGGGATGTGGCGCTCGACGCGACCTTCCCGACGGCGCGCGACCGGCTGACGTTCCCCGAGTTGTTGATGGACGGGTATGAGCCGTGGAAGGTCCGCCAGGTGTGGCTTTCGGGTTCGGACAAGCCGAACGTGTGGGTGGACATCGCGGACACGCTGGAGCTGAAGAAGGCGGCGCTGCTGGAGCACCCGAGCCAGCTGGGGGCGG
>CAUJEQ010000132.1 GCA_963169135.1 Chloroflexota bacterium | reverse complement strand
GCCGGCATCATTGCCCAGGTCGAACCCCGCGGCTGGGAGATCCTGGCCCAGGTCTCGTCCGGCGACATCGTCGTCAACGAACGCATCGACCGCTTCGTCAAAGGCGACAAGAGAGTCGAGCTGCCCGTCGCCGGCGTCTTTGAACTCCGCGACGGCAAGATCTCCGCATGGCGGGACTACTTCGACATGTCCACCTGGCTCAAAGCCCTCGCCTGACCGGAAACCCCAAGTCATAGGCGCGCGAGCCAGCAAGCACGTCGATGCTTCTCCGCCGAACGCGAGTTGCACCATGCAACCGACTATGCCACTCTCCCCGCACACGGAGGTCCCCATGTTCGATCCCGCACACGAACGATCGTCGCCGGAGTGGTGGCACAGGCGCTCACAGGGCCGGCTCCCCGGCCTCGTCGGGGTCGAGCCCACCGCCTTCGGTGACGGCTGGGCCGAAGGCCGCCTCGAGATCCGCCCGGAGCTCTGGGCGCCCAACGGCTTCCTCCACGCCGCCACCGTCGTCGCCCTTGCCGACACCCTCTGCGGCTACGCTTGCGTCGCCAACCTCCCCGAGGGCGCGAGCGGTTTCACCACCATCGAAATCAAGAGCAACTTCCTCGGCACCGCCACCGAAGGCACGCTTACCTGTCGCGCCACCATGGCCCACGGCGGCCGAACCACCCAGGTCTGGGACGCCCCGGTCATCCACGAACAGACCGGCAAAACCATCGCCCTCTTCCGCTGCACCCAGATGGTCCTCTGGCCCAAAGCCTGACGCGCCCACCCGGCCCTCAACCCCCACCACCGGGGCCAGTCCTAGATCCGACCGTGAGGAGGCGTCATACATCTTTCCCGAACCCACCCGGCCCTCAACCCCCACCACCCGGGCCTGTCGTAGATCCGACCGTCAGGGAGGTGCAATGCATCTTCCCCGAACCCGGCCCCTCCCCGCACCCGACCCCTTGCTATCGGCAACCTCTAGTCATATACTTACCTTCAGTAAGAACTACGGAGGCCAACCCGTGCCCATTCCAACCGTCACCCGCCTGAACCATGCCGTCCTCTACGTGCGCGACGCCGAGCAGGCAGCCGCCTTCTACAAGCAGGCCTTCGGCTTCGAAGAGATCACGAACATGAACGGCCAGGCCGTCTTCCTCCGCGCCGCCGGTTCCGATAACCACCACGACCTCGGCCTCTTCTCCGTCGGCGCAGCCGCCGAAAAGCCCCCGCGTGGCTCCGTTGGCCTCTACCACCTCGCCTGGCAGGTCGCCCGCATCGAGGACCTCGCCGAGATGCGCGTCCGTCTCACCGAGCTCGGCGCCCTCACCGGCCAGAGCGACCACGGCGCGACCAAGTCACTCTATGGCGCCGACCCCGACGGCAACGAGTTCGAAGTCATGTGGCTCGTCCCACGAGACCAGTGGGGCGAATACGACCGGAATGCCGTCACGAAGCCGCTCAACCTCGAACGGGAGCTCGCCGCCCACGGTTCCTGACCTTCTCGCCCGCGGGCGGCGCAGCTAGCTGATCCCCGCCAGGAACCGCTGTAGTTCTGCCCGGAACTCCTCCGGCCGCTTGAAGTGTGTCCAGTGCCCACCGTCAGTGGCCGCTGGTTCGCGAACGCTCGCATCAGCCGCCCGCTGTTTGCGTCGATCTCGTCGAGTGAGCAGCCCACAACGCCTGCCCACCGCACCAGCCGTGGAGGAACACCAGCGGCGACCCGCTCCCGCGGTCTTCGTGGGCGAGTGTGACGGCCGGGCGTGCGAGTACGGACATCGGCGTGCTCCCGGGCGAAGTGCCCCGCACGATACCCGCCCGGCGCCGTGATGTTCCCCATTGCCGCGGTCTACAATCAACGTCATGGCTGCCACCTACCGGCTCTCACCACAGCGGCGCGCAATCAACGTCATCGTCCGCGCTGGCCTCGCCCTCGGCCTTGGCGAAAAGAATACTCGCATGCTCACCGTCGCCGGCCGCAAGTCGGGCAAACCGTTCAGCACGCCGGTGACCCTCGTCGTGGAGGGTGGCCACGAGTGGATCGTCGCGCCCTACGGCGAGCGCCAGTGGGTGAAGAATCTGCGCGTTGCGGGAAAGGCCACCCTCAGCCGTGGCCGCAAGAGCCGCGAGGTCACCGTCCGCGAACTCGCACCCGAAGCGGCCGCGCCCGTCATCCGGCGTTACGTCGAACGCGTGACGGTCACGAAGAAGTACTGGAATGTCACCGCCGGCGACTCCGATGAAGCCATGATCGCAGAGGCCGCCCACCACCCCGTGTTCCTCATTGAATAGGTACTCCGCCGTTGTCGCGTGGTCGCCGGGGAGAAGGACTAGAATCGCAGGATGACGACCTGCAGATCCCCCTTCGGACAGCGAGTGAGCGACTTCGTCGCCCGCGCCGCCCTCGCGATCGGGCTCGGCGAACGCGACGCCTGCCTGCTTACCGTCGCCGGCGGTGGGTCGGGCCGGCCCATTAGCATCCCGGTCACGCTTCTCGCCCGGACGGCCGCGAATGGATCGTCCCTCGACCCGGCGACTTCGAACCTCCGGGGGATTTCCGCACGGTCGCTACCGCCACCCTCCGCCGCGGCCGCAACCGGCGGAAAGTCGCCATACGCGAACTTGGTCCGGACGAAGCCGTGCCGGTGATCCGCCGCCACATTGAGCGGTTGCCTGCCGCCTCGGAACACTGGGACGTGCACCCGGCCGACTCCGACGAATCAATCCTCGCCGAGGCCGGCCACTACCGGGTGTCTCTCATCGAATAAGCGCTACGGCGCCACCGCCCCGAAATACCCCGGCTCCGCGTCCACCTCCGGGTCCAGCCGCGCGATCTCACCGGCAACCGCCCCATACGCCGCGATCAGGGCGTCCAGCGTCGCCGGGCCGTCTCCCGCCAGGTACGACGCGTCGAGCGCCAACTCGCAGGCCTGCGTCCACGGGTTCTCGCCGGGCCCCTGCCGCGCGATCACCTGCGTCGAGCACGTGAGGCGGACTCGCCCCTGCCGTGCCTGGATGGCCGCGATCGGCCGGTCCCCTCGCATCCACAGCCCCACTGCCGCGCGCAGACCCAGCAGTTCGAGGGCGAACCGCTGCATCTGGGTCACCGTTGCATCTGTGCTGCACGCCAGGGCGCCCGGTAGCGGCGCCGCCACCCGGTCGGCCCCTGCCGCTGTCCCCGCTTTCCCGCAGAGTTCGGCCCAGCCAGCCTCTGTCGCCCCCGCGACCGCGACGAGGTCCATCTGCTGCCAGGTTTCGCTGGCAGCCGCGTTCGGCTCCGGGTCCTCGGCGAACCAGACCGCAAAGTCCACCTCCGGCAGTGCCGCCGGCGCCGGGGTGCCGATGGCCTCCAGGTATGCCGGCGTGGTCGGCTGCGGAGCGACCATCGGGCCCACGAAGGGCATGCCGCCCAGCGCCGCCGCGAAATCGGCGTTCGCGCATCGCGCCGTGCCAAGCAACGAAAGGAGCAGCAGCCCCCAGAGCGCCTTCTTCACGCCCTGATCATCGGCAAGCGGGCGCTGGCCCGGAGTCCGTGCAGGCGCCGCCGGTTCTGCGAAAGCCAGGAGGCCTACGCCCGCGGCAGCCCGAGCCCCCGCTGCGCGATGATGTTCTTTTGGATCTCGCTCGT
>CAUJEQ010000131.1 GCA_963169135.1 Chloroflexota bacterium | reverse complement strand
CCAGAGCCACCAGGGCTCGCCGTGAGCATTTCGCAGCGCCGCGAACACCGCGTAGGTGTGGAGCCACGGACGTGAAGCCTGGAAGGCCGGAAGTTCTTCGAGACGGCCCGCTTCGACGAAGCGCTCGAAGGCGGCACGCAGGAGCGGCTCCTTGTAGGCGCGCCGGGCCTCGAAGTCGACCTGACCTGACCTGCCGGGGGACGGCGGAGGCGGGACCCGGTCGAGGTACCCTTGGTCCGCCAGTGCTGCCACCGAGAGAAGCAGGGGGTCACCCGCGAATGCCGACCGGGCGGCGTAGGGCGAGTGGCGCGGGCCGGGTGGCCCGATGGGGAGCATCTGCCAGATCGATTGGCCCGCTTCGGCCAGGTAGTCGACAAACCGGTGAGCGTCCGCTCCGAGGTCGGCGCCGGGCAGTGACGTGAGGTGGAGGAGGATGCCGGCGGCGCGCCTCTCAGAAAGCAGCCCGGCAGCCGCGCGCCGAGAACTGCCCGGGCTCAGAGGGCCGCCCCCTCGAGATCTTCGAGCGAGACCCGCGCAACGCGGCGCCCGTGAGCGCGGAGTGTGTCCAGGTCACCGAGGGCCTGGGCTGCTTCGAGTTCGCCGAAGGTGAATGGTTGGCCCGGTACGGGACGGTCCTCCCGCGGCTCATCGACCACCTGGATGAAGACGCCGGTATTGGGACCGCCCTTGTGAAGCTGGCCCGTGGAGTGGAGGAACCGCGGGCCGAAGCCGACCGTGGTCGCCACACGGTAGCGGTCGCGGAGGGCATGGCGCACACGCTGGAGGCGGCCAAGGACTTCGTCGTTGCGCGGCAGGTAGGCGAGGATCGCCAGGTAATCGCCCGGGCCAATCAGGCCGAGGACATCGGAAAGTGGCGGCGTTGCGGGGTCGCCTCCGCCCCCGGCCAGGACAACCGCGGTCGCCTCTTTCGCCTCCTGGACGTTGGGCTGGTCGAAGGGGTTCACGCCGAGCACATAGCACGCGATAGCTGTGGCGAACTCCCAACGCCAGAACTCGGCGCCAAGGGACGCCGGGCCTTCGAACGGGACGTGGAATACGGGTTGCCCGGCGGCCTGAAGGGGTCCAAGCGATGGATCATCGCCCAGGGCAACGAACACTCGGTCATTCCCGTAGACGGCGGGATCCCCCAGCAGTTCACCCTCGACCGGCACGATGCCCTCGCCCTCTTTGCCCGTCGATTCGGCGACAAGCTGTTCGATCCAATGGCCGAGCATTTCGATTTCGGGCGGGAGGACCAGCGTGAGCTTGTCCCGGCCGTGGCGGGCCGCCTCGCCCAGGGCCGCGCCGAGCCAGGCGCCGGGGTGGAGCCGCGCGGGGATTCCGGGATCGCAGAACGCGGCCATCCGCTCCGCGCCTTCGAGCAAAAGCCCGGCATCGATGCCACAAAGCACAGCCGGCACCAGGCCGAAGCATGAGAGCGCCGAGTACCGCCCCCCGATGTCGGGGGGGTTGATGAAGACGGCGCGGAAGTCGCGGTCGCGGGCGATACGTTCGAGGCCGGTGCCGTAGTCAGTGATGGCGATGAAGTGGCGGCCGTGCGGGAGCTTCTCCCAGAAGTACGCCAGGTGGCTGAGCGTCTCCACGGTGCTGCCGGACTTACTGGAGACGATGAACAGGGTGTGGTCGAGGTCGATGTCAGCCTCGGTGTCGGCGAGCTGCCGCGGGTCGGTCGAGTCCAGCACGATGAGCCGGAGGCCGCCTTCTTGCGGCCCGAACGACTGGTACAGCACCTCGGGTGCGAGGCTCGAACCGCCCATGCCCAGCAGGACCGCGGTGGTGAAACCCTCTGCGATCACGTCCTGGCGCAGCATCTCGAATTCGGGAACGCGAGCATCGATGTGCCGCTGGATGCGCAGCCAGCCCAGGCGGTCGCTGACCTCTTCGGGGTGGTCACTCCAGACGGTGTGGTCGCCTTCCCAGATGCGTTCGACGATCCGGTCGCGGTCGATAGTTACGAGCCGGGCGGCAATCGCTGCCTCGAGTGCCTGGTCCACGCACACTCCTCCGGCGGCGGGCGCCGCCGCCCTACACCTTACGGCAGGACAGTGAACGGTGCGCAGGATGGATCGGGTGATGAATACGGCCCTGCCGGGGAGGCATGCGATTGCCCGGAGGGCGTAACGACGACCGCGCCGGTGATCGTGATCTCGCCGGCGCGAAAGAGCCGGCCCGCAATCGGGCTGCGGACTTCCTCGATAACGCGGGGAGAGCGCGGACGAATGGATGCGCCGATCTGGTATTCCATCTGCATTGTGTTTCGACAAGACAGGGTAGGGATTACCCCTACACCGCGTGAATAAAGCGGGGCAGGCAGGTTGAGATGCCGGGCCCGGATCGAACCATCGGCACTGCGGGTCGGCCACCCGGCGGCGCAGATCCTGGGTTCCCGGGGCCATGTCTGCGTGGACCAGAGGAGGAGGCAAGGGTTTCCCCCTAGTGAACAACGGGTGCGCGGCTGCCGATGATTGAAGGGAGGAGCCTTCGGGACTCATCCCGGCCGCGAGGAGAACGAACATGACCAGTCACATGCGGACTTGCCAGCACTGCGGACTTCCGTACGACTGGCGCCGTTCCCCCAGCGGATCACTCAAGATGACCTACTGCGGAAGCCTGTGCGAACGGGCGGGACTGGGTTTCACCATCGACGGTCTCCTTGGCGAGATGCGCGTGGTGCGCACCGCCTGGCGAGATCTGCTGGCCGCCTGAGGGCATTGTGTAACGCCAATCACAGTCGTCGGCCAAACGACGGAGGCCGTCTCCATCCCCGGTGGGGCGTGACGGCAATGTTCGGCGAATAGGCTGGAGTTCGAGGGTAAGAACCCGGAGGAGAACCGAGATGACCGCAACACTGACTTCCATCAGCGACCCCACCAACATCAAGGAATGCCGCCATTGCGGCCTCCGCTACGACTGGCGCCGCTCGCCCAGCACCTCTCTGAAGATGACCTATTGCGGTTCGCTCTGCGAACAAGCTGACCTCGGATTCACCATCGATGCGCTGCTCCGCGTTGAGCGCGCGCCGCGCGAACTCGCGATCGCCGCCTGACCCGGGGGCGCCAGCGTAACGAGAACGTAAGGTGAGTCGCTTTGCGCAACTCACCGCTGGGGTCTACGCTGGATGTGGAACCGGCACTCGACCCCCCTCGCGGGGGCGGGGAAGCCGGGCAAATGGGAGGAACACCGTGGATACGCCAATCGGACCCGGCCCGACCGGGATGAACCTCAATCACATCAAAGTCTGCGCACGGTGCAGCCTCCGCTACGACTGGCGGAAGTCGCCAAGCTCCATGAAGATGACCTACTGCAGCTCGCTCTGCGAAAGGGCGGACCTCGGCTTCACCCTCGAAGCCCTCCTCCGTTACGAGCGCGTGAAGGACGAATCGAAAGAGCCCGCCGCTCCGGTCGTATAGCCCCTCCGCGAACCGAAAAGCCAGCGGGCCACGCAGATTGCGTGGCCCGTTTCGTTTCGTCCTGTTTCCGCCCCCTCAGTCGAGAGTGAGCGGCGTGTCGTCACGGTTGGCCCAGTCGCGCATGGAACCGTCGTAGACGCGCACGTTCTGCCAGCCCAGCAGCTCCATCGTGAAGGCGGCATGCGCCGCGCGGATGCCGCCCTGGCAATAGGTGATGGTTTCCTTGCCACGCGTGAACCCGGCTTCTGCGAGGAGCTTTTCGAGTTGGTCCGCGGGAAGGAAGCGCCGGGTATCAGCGGTCTCCACAAACCGCAACCATTCGAGGTGGCGCGCCCCGGGTACCCGGCCGACCCGCTTGTTTCCGCGGTCGTTCGTCCCGTCCCACTCGGCGTCGGTGCGGGCATCGAGTACCTGGCAGCCAGGATCGGCATGCTTTGCCTTCAAATAGCCCGCATCCGCGACCAGCTCAGGGTGCAGCGTGGCCGCGAAGGATGCCTTTGGAGGCCGGGTCGCGTGGAACGTGGCAGGGCGGCCCTCGGTCAGCCAGCGGTGCCATCCACCGTTCAACACCTTCACGTTGGTGTGCCCGTAGTACTTGAGCACCCACCACATGCGCGCGGCAACCAGGTGGTTGTTGTCGTCGTAGGGGACGACAAGGGTGTCGTTGCTCACTCCGAGCCTGCCCATCAGTTCCTCGAACTGCTGCGGGGGCATCACGAAGGTCCCGTGTTCAGCCCCGGGCGGGCCGTCTTCCTTGATGTAGTAGTGGACGGGCAGGTGGACCGCGCCGGGGATATGCGCGCGGCGATAGGCCTCGAGCACAGCGCAGTCGATCACCCGCACATTGGGGTCATCCAGGTGCGCGGCCAGCCAGTCTGGCTCGACCAGCAGTTCGGGGTGGGCGTAATCGGCCATGGTGTCTCCCACGGGAAGCTGGGCGCAGTCTACGCGAACCGGGCGCTTACGGCTGGGGCGTCCCCTCGGACGGCGGAGGCGGCGGTGCACCGGTGAACGGCGTTGGAGTCGCGCCTCCGGGAACGGTCGGGGTGCCCGGACCCGGCGTCTGGTTGCCCTTTCGCACGTTAATGAGGACCGTGGTGGAGAGGCCCTTGCCGTCGTCCGTGCTCAGGCGAACCGTGTAGACACCGTCCTTCAGGCCGCGCACATCGATCACGCCCAGGACACCGTTGTTCACCGGGGTCGTCCCCGAGCCGATGGTCTTCCACTCCTCGGGCTTCGCGGACTCGCCGATCTCGAGCTTCCAGTTCTTCAGCTTCGGCGGCTGGACGCTGCCGACCACCTGGGTAGTCGAGGTGATCGTGCGCCCGTTGGTCAGGTTCGAAATGGCGATTGCGACTTGCCCCGTGCTCTTCTCGGTTGGCGCGATGGGGATCCCGAACTCCTTTGCCAGCTCTTCCGCAAGGTCGGCCTTGAACCCCGGCAGCTTCACGAACTTCTTCGTCTCCCGGAATTGGGACGGTGTGTCGTCGGATGCGAGGTAGCCGTTCCGCGTGTCGATCTCCTTCTCCTCGCACTGCGACTCGTACTTCACATCCGTGCGCACCCAGGAGGTGACCGACTGGTCGCAGTACTTGAAGGGTTTTTCCATGGTCCGGTCGGTTGCCGGCGTGTCGAAACTGCGCTGGGCAACGTTGGATGGGCGAAGGTCGTCGAAGCCCTTGCCGACATCGCCGACACCCTTCTGGACGAGGAGGGAGTGGTAGGTGCCCATCCAGTTCTTCCAGAGCCATATCGTCGTGTCGGCTGCGGCAAAGTTGCTGTCGTCCACGAGCTCGTTGGTGGCGTTGCCGACCCAGACGGCGGTAGCGGCATGACGGGTGTAGCCGGTCATCCAGGTTTCGAGCGTATCGCTCGCGCGGAGCGGGCCCTGCTGGGTGCCGGTCTTTACGCCGGAGGGGATGCGGACCCCGTCGGAGTAGAAGTCGAGCCCGCGGTCATTATTCGAGCCGCCACAACGCCAGATGATGAAGCGGGCCGTGCAGTCGGACATGATCGAGTGGAGCAGCCAGACCGAGCCGGCATCGATGACCTGGATCTCGGTGGGCTTGGGCTGAGTGTAGAGGATGCCGCCGTCCTTGTCGCGGACTTCCAGGACGACGATTGGGTCGAGTTCGCGGGTGCCCGGGATGCGGATGTGGCCGCGGCCGAATTCGAATTTCTGTTCGGCGCCCCGGGTGGTCACTTCTGTTTCGAGCTGGTCGACTTCGACGTACCGGGCCAGGTGGGGAGTACCGATCATTTTGCCCATGTTGGCGATGGTGGCATCCATGTAGGCCATATCGATGGCGCGAATGTTCGCACCGCCCGTGGCGATCGAAGCGCCGTAGGTGATCGCCCCATGGTCCTGGAAGGTCGGGTCGAAGTGCTGGTGGAGGGTGGTGATGCCGAGCTTTTTGGCGGTCTCGATGACGTTGTCGACCCCGCCCTCCTGGGCGGCGCGGAAGGCGCCGACGTTTTGGGAGCCACCGAGGGCGGCGCGCGCGGAGATGAGCCCCTCGGTCTTGGGCTCGCCCTGGCGCGGGTTGGTGATGGACGTGCCTTCGACGGTGAGGGGGCTCGTATCCCAGAAGATGCTCATCGGCGCCTTGTCCTGGGTG
>CAUJEQ010000130.1 GCA_963169135.1 Chloroflexota bacterium | reverse complement strand
ACACCGGCGGCGCGCGCCAGTGTGATGCTCTGCTCGGGCGCTCCAAACGCCCCGATCTCGTCCAGCACGAGCGAGCCCGCGACGGTGCCGAGCGTGTTGGATGCGAAAAAGAACGCGAGGTTCACGCGCACCAGGAGCCAGGTCATGAGCAGGAAGACCGCCACAGAGAAGAACCCGCTCAGCAGGTAGTACCAGGCGATTCCCTGGACCGAGATGAGCGCGATGGTCCCGAATCCGATGCCCACCGCGCCGATGACGGCCCCACGGTTGAGCGGGCGGGGAAAGCCCGGCGCTTTGCCCCGCACAGCCATGACGGTAACCACCGCGCACATCCCCGCGACCAACGTCGCGAGGTGTAGCCAGGTAGCTTCTTCGCCGCCCCGTTCGCGGCCTACAGCCCCCACCATCGCGATGGCGACCGCCGCGAGCGCACCCGATGCGAAACCTGCCAGGACCAACACGGCATCGCGGGCCGGCGTCGTCTCGCGTGTTTCGGTGACGGCCATCTCAGGTGACCCTGACCAGCACGACGCCCAGACCCACGAGCGTGAGCCCACCGATGCGCGGCACCGTGGCCGCTCGCCGGACCGTGCCCAGGACGCCCCAGTGGTCGAACGCGAGCGCCCCGGCACACTGCCCCAGGATCATCGCGGAGAAGTAGAGCGTGACGCCAAGGTCATCGATGAAGCGCGGCACCAGCGTAAAACCGAGCCCGGTCAAAAACCCCACCGACGCGTACCAGAGCGGTAGCCCCCGAATCGCCAGGTAGAGCCCTGCGCTGAAAAGGATTGCGAGAGCGACGAAGACGAACCCGGAGTCGAACGGAGCGGGCAGCCGGGTCTCTCCTTCGCCGAAAGCGACCCGGGCGAGAAGGACTGCCACAATCAAGACGGAACTCAGGGGCGAGACAATCGATGCTTCACGGCCCCCCCGGTCCCGGGTGATGGCGGCAATCAGGGCCGACTGAAACACCGTCGTCCCGCCGAACAGGATGGTCAGCGAGAGGCTGAGGGCAAAGTCCACGGCGGGCACTCCCGTTTCCCCGGGTCCCTGAGGAGTCGAGGGCAGGTCGTGGGGCACGAAAACGGGACTGTAATCGTTCGCAAGCAGGTTGTAAATATGCTTGCTGCGCATGTAGCTGTGGATTCGATGTACCGGCGATGGGGTACTGGCAGCACTGCGCCCGGGTTATCTACTGGCGGCGTCCAACGCGGAAGGGCGCGGGCCGGTCGCCCGAAGTTGGGCAGCCGTTGGAGGGGAGTTCGCGCAAGGAGTTGAGCCCTGTCCATGTCGCGGCGTCAGCCGGGATCCAGTCGTGGAACATCAGGCCGCCTGGCTCGTCCGCCATTGCGACCGACACGTGGAAATGCATCTCCCCGGCGGCCGGGTGTTCCCAATCGACCGGGTAGAACCAGCGGACCTTCGGGATGCGCGGCGGGACCCTCTCCCAGAGGTGGAGCAGGCGCCGCACATATTTCGGATCGCCCCCGAAGACGCGCTCCAGGACGGCGGATAGATAGGCTGTAGCCGACTCCGGAAGCGTGACCGGTCCACGGTGATGTCCTTTGAGTACGCCGATTGCGACTGTGGTCGTGGCGTCCCAGTTCTTCACCTGGTCGGCGAACCGCGTGTCAGTGGCGAAGTTCATCAGGTTCCGGTCGACCGCTCCGGTGAATTCGTGTTGCAGATCGACGCCCCAGAGCCGCTGGACAAGGGTGTTGGCCGCGACGACCTCCATGAGTTCGCTGTTTAAATGGGAGGGCCAGGGGAGGCCCTCCATGAGCGCCGCGGCCTCCTCCAGCGTGTACATGTAGTCGGCATTGCTGGGCCCGAGCAACTCACCGTCCGGAGCGAAACCTGCCCCGAGCAGAATCTCGTTACGCAACCGCCGGTCAACCTCAAGCACATCCAGGATGGCGATAAGGAGGGAGCGCGATGGCCTGCGAAGCCCAAGTTCGTAGGACTTCACCGTTTGCACGGAGACGCCCGCCATCTCGGCGAGACGGCGCCGGGGCATCCTGATCTGACGCCGCGCCTCGCGCAGCATGGCCACCCACTCGTCCACGGACTTCCTCCTGGCCAGGACCGGGCCGACCCGGGCTAGTGGACACAAAGAGTAACCGCAAACGCGCAGAAATAGTGCAGGAGAAATCAGAGTTACCGGCCCTCCGCGGGGTCGGGACTCACTCGTCGTCGTCCTCCTCTTTGTCCGAGTCGTCCTCGTCGTCCTGGGTCGTCGTAACACCCCGCGCGGCGTCGATTCCGAGCGTCGTCGAACCGAACGAAAGATCCTCGGGATTCCCCCCCAGCGCCGGCCCGGAGAATGCGCTGCCTTCGACCGGGTCCACATCGGCGCCGGTTGAAGGTCCCCTCATGGTGCCGCCGGACGTAGCCATTTCGTCGGGTTGGCCGACGAGCCCCAGGTTGTGGTTTGACGCGCCGGCGAACACGCCGGCAGTCGCCGGCGCGCCGCCGTTGTCGGCGGGGTCGATGTCGCCGCTTCCCGTCTGGCCCGCCCCGAGCGAATCGCGCAGAGCCTGCCGGAATGCAATCTGGGCCGGGGTGGGCTTGTCCCCTTCGGGGTTGTTCGGGTCACCGGGGTCCTCCAGCTGGTCCTGGTCTTCCAGGGCCTGCTGCAGCGCCTCTCCATGGAGCGTGCTCTTGCCCGATAATTCCTTTGAACCCGTGAACATATCCGCGACCGACCTCCAGAAGGGGCTCTCCTCGGCGGGAGCCTTGCTTCCGGACGGGGCGACGAGCTCCCCATCGGCATTCACGCGAGCACCGTAGCCGATTCCTCCGGTCGCCTCATCAGTGCCTGTGCGCCCTTTGTGCATCTCGTTCGCCAGGGTCTCAAGCTTTCGGTACGCATCGTCGTCGCCGTCGGCTGCCTTCTCCGCCAGGCTCAGAGCGCGGTCGACGACGAGGTTGCCGCCGTCGGCGGCACTGGGGCTCGACGCCCTTGCCGTTTGGTCGCCGATGAGTCCCCCGGCTATGGACAGGTCGCTCTGGGCCCCTGCGATTCGATCGCCGAACAGCGTTCCGGTCGAGCCAGGTCCCGCAGTGACCTGGCCGACCGCGTCCGCAGCGTTCTCGGCCCCACCGTCGCTCCCGGCTGGCTGGTTGCCGGGCCCGGTGAGCACATGACCTGCCGGGCCGGAGCCAGCGCCGGACGGAGTGGTAGCGGCCCCGGGAGCTGATTGGAAGACGTCCAGACCGCCCCGAAGGTTCGGGCGGGCAGCATCCAGCTGGGACAGCGCCCCCGCCGTGGCTGCGTCCAGCCTCTCCGTCAGCACCCCGCCGAATGGGTCGCGCCCTCCTTCCGAGGTCGCGCCCCCGCCGCTCGATGTTCCGCTGCCGCCGGGCGGAGGGCTTGCGCCGGCGGTCCCGCTATCGCCGGCCTGCTCGCCAGGAGTCCGCGGCTCGGGGATCGTCGTCGAGGCTTCATCCCCACTCGCGCCCAGCTTGAGCTTGTCGTCCGCAAGGCGTTCGCGCAGAGCTTCTGAAGCCGCCTCGACAGGCGCGGCCTTCGTCTCGACCACGGGTGCGACTCTTTCGGGTTCGGCCGGCGAAACAGGCTCGGCCCCGGCTGCGGGCGCGATGCCCCTGGCGGACCTCAGAATCGCCGCGCTTGCCTGGTGGTCGGCTTGCCCCGCCGCGCCCGTCCCGGGGCCCTGGTGAGTGTATGTCCGGTCGTCATCGTCGGCGGGTGCCGCCTGTGCCGCCGCCTTCACTTCAGCGCCCCGTTGGGCCGGATTCGGCGCAACTTTAGAAATTGGAGTGGTCCGTTTGAGTGCCATGCCGGCGCTCCTTCCAGGCGGAATGCCGTAGGCTGCTACCCGATTCACCGGGAACGCAATGGCGGAAGGGTTACACGGTGTACACGACCGATCGCCGAGAGGGTGCATGCCATTTGCATCCCCGCCCTTACGCCCCCGTTGCCCGTCCCGGGCACGACCTGGCGGAGAACCGCTGAATCCGCGAGGCGGCGTAAGGCCGAGGCGGTTGAAACCTTTGGGGGCGCTGGCGGCATTCAGGGCAACTGGTAGCAGTTACCGGTGTTCGGGATGACCGAGTGGTCCACCTTCGCGACGAGGACGCAGATCTGGTGGGCGGCGGCGGGCTTATCCGCGACGCCGTAACCGGTGAACGGGCTTTTGCCGTCGTACACGAACCACGGGCCGGCGCCGGGAACGCCCGCCTCGGAGACGGAGACCGTGTCAAAGAAGAAGTGGAGATGCTGCCCGGTGAGGCTCGGAACGAAGCCAATAGCTTCGAATTGCACCTGGTACTGTCCGTAAACGTCGGTAACGCCTGTAATCCGGGCGGTATTTGGCGCGAGGGTGGCTGTCGCAGTGGGCGTCGCAGTTGCCTGCGGGGTGGCCGTGGGCGCAGGCGTAGGGGTATTCGGTGGGACGGTGCGGGTTGCGGTCGGTACAACAGCAGGCTGGGTTGCCACGGCGGTCGCGGGCGCAGTGGGGGAAGGCGTGTTCGTGGGAACCGGCGTCGGCGTGTTGGAGGCGACCGCGGCAACCGGAGCCGTGGGCGTGCCGGAGACGATGGTGGCGAGGGGAGCCGTGGGCGTGCCAGAGTCGCCGCCAGAAAGTGCAGCGAAGGCTGCGCCGGTGAGCACGACCGCTGCCAGTGCGCCAGCGGCGATCAGCAGTGGCACTCGGCGGAAGCGCAACCCGCGGCCCGTGGCAGTGGCCGGCGCCGGGTCAGGTGCAAGCTCTTCCGCGGCCGCGAGCACTGGCAGCGGCGCGGCAGGAGGCACGGCCAGGCCGGAAGAGGCACTCTCGGTCTCGCCTGAAGGTACAGCCGCGGGGACCACGTCCCGCGCTGCCGCGAACAGAGCCCCGCCCATTGCGATGACGTGTTTCGGGTGAGAGTCGACGTAGACGGGCCGCCCGGTGGCCTCGCGCACCAGTTGACCGACGAGCGGGATCCGGGAACTGCCACCGACCAGCAGCACGCGGTCAATGTCTGCGTAGGCGAGCCCACTGCTGGCGCGCGCGCGGTCGAGAGCCTTCAGGGTGTCGCTGATTCGCGGCCGGATCATCGCCTCGAACTCCGCCCGGGTCAGCCGAATCTCGGTGTTCACGTTCGGCAAGATGACCGGAATGGTAGCGACGGTGTCCGACGAGAGGCTCTCCTTCGCGTTGCGGCAGTCTTCCCGGAGGCGCAGCAGAGCAGCCCGGGCTGAAGGGTCCCCTGCGAGCTCGCCGAGCTGCGCGCCCAGGCTTGCATTCAGATGGGCGAAGACGGACTGGTCGAAGTCGATGCCCCCGAGACGCTCCAATCCCTCGGCCTGGCCCAACTGCTCAAATCCGTCCCCGGTCTTGCGAAGCACGGCAGCATCAAAGGTGCCGCCGCCAAGGTCATAGACGGCCACAACCGCACCGGGCTCGATTCGCTGTTGGGACGCGTAGTAGATGGCCGCGGCAATCGGCTCGGCAAGGAAGGTTACGCGTTCGAGGCCGGCCGCCCGGACTGACTGCTGGAGCAGGTCCAGCTTGTACGTCCCGTATGAGGCTGGGTGTGTGATGCAAATGGCCGACGCAGTTTCACCCTGGCGTTCGGCCACTTGATCCGCGACAGCGCGCAATACCACCGCGGCGAGCGACTCCGCCGAGTACGGTGTGCCCCCGAGCATCAGGGGGACCGGATCGCCGAAGCGACGCTTGAATTCCCGCGCTGCGCGCGCCGGGTCAGTCTGGCCGCGGCGTTCGGCCGCCTCACCGACCGACAGTTCGCCCTCCTCGGAGAGATGGACGATGGTCGGGATGGATGTCGCCCTGGTCCCGAGATGGAAGATCTCAGCCTTTCCTTCCGCGGCAATTGCGGCGGCCGTGAAGGTGGTTCCAAGATCAATGCCAAGGCTGTACAACAGCGAGGTCCTCCCTTGTAACGGGCCCGTGGATGCGCGAGTATCCTACGACTTTCACGTAACCGGTAGGGGCGGAGAGGTACAAGCGGTGACCACGACAGAACTTCCGGCAGAGGCTCCCTGGGCGGCCGTGCTCGACCTGGTCGAGGTCGGCATCGGCGCAGCCAATGCCCACGGCCGGGATGACCTTGAAGAGCCGTTGCGGGTCGCACGGTTGCGGCTGATGCGGCCGCAGTCGGTGATCGCCGTCGTCGGTGAGTTCAAGCAGGGCAAGAGTTCCTTGATAAACGGACTGGTGGGCGAAGAACTGTGCCCCGTCCACGACGATGTAGCGACCACAACAACGACCGTCCTTCGCTATGGCGATTCGGCGCGGTGTCTCGTGACCAGGCACGGTGCGGATGCGGCCGAGGAGGTGGATCCGGCCTTCGCAACCGGGATCGGTCTGCGTCCCAGCCCTGATGAGGCCGCCGCGATCCAACGAATCGAATTGGAGTGGCCAAATCGGTTCCTCGCGACGGGAATCACCTTGATCGACACGCCCGGCGCGGGTTCCGCCTCGCGCGATGCGGGCCTGGCGCTTGCCTTCTTGAGGGTGGCGGACGCGTTGATATTCGTAACCGACGCTTCGGCGCCTCTGTCGGGTGATGAGCTGGACTTTCTGAAGAGCGCTTCCGCGTACTGTCCGGTCGTCATGTGCTGCCTCGCGAAGACGGACCTGTACCCCCACTGGCGAGAGGTGCAGTCGATCGATGAGTCCCTTCTCGCCGGGGCCGGTCTTCCCGCCCGGCCGATCCCGGTGTCGGCCGCCCTCCGCATAATCGCCCTTAAAGAAGGTGACGCTGGCCTCAACCGTGAAAGCGGATTTCCTGAACTGCTCCAGGTGCTGAGCACCGGCGTGCTGGAAGAGACCAAACGGCTCGCGGCCCATCGTGCGCTGCTCGACCTGGATGCGGCCGTCCACCAGATACGTTTGCCGGTTCTGGCCGAGCTGCAGGCGCTAAAGAGCCCGGACCTCGCCGCTCCCGCGCTGGCCGAGCTGCAGTCCCGTCGCGACCGCGTGGAACAGCTCCGGCAGGCTGGAAGCCGCTGGGGAAGCGTCCTGGCGGAAGGATTCAGCGACCTCGCGAACGAGACCGACTACCGTTTCCGCGGCGCCCTTCGAGAACTGAACAAGAAGGTCGACCGCATCCTCGAAACCGCTGATCTTCGACACGATTGGGTCCAGATCTCCGGGGAAGTGCGGACAGATATGGCGCTTGCCGTCCGGGAACTGGTGCGCAGCCTTGAAGAGGGCTCGGCCGACATCGCTCGCCGGGTGGTATCGGTGATCGCGGAGGATGAGGCGGAGATTGCCGTACCTGTCGTGGCATGGCCCGACATCGACGTCAGCCGCTACTGGACCGAAAAGGAACAGCGCGAGTTATCCCTTGGCGCGCATGCGGGCCTCGGGTACGCGAGCCTCAAGGGCGCCCAGGGCGGCATCATCCTGGCCAGCGTGATGGCCGGAGTGGCTGGCGTGGTGCTTTCGACGACCGCGACGCTGGGAGTTGGAGCTGTCTTTGGCGGGAAGCAGATCTGGGACGAGAGAAAAAAGAAGACCACACAGCGCCGCCAGCAAGCGAGGACCGTCGTCCGGCAGTTCATCGACGATGTCCAGTTCGACGTGAGTAAGACGACGCGCGACATGGTGCGCGACCTGCAGAGGCTTCAGCGAGAGCACTTTGCCACCGAGTTGGCGCAACGGATCCGCACGCAAACCGAGGCGATGGAAGCGTCCCAGCGGGGGGCACAGACGGCCCGCGAGAACGTGAGCCGGCGGGTGGCCGAACTGGAACAGACGATCCAGGGCACGGATCAGCTCTTGAAATCGACAAGCGCACTGCGAGGTTCCCTGTGATTCCGCTGGCAGAACGGTTGGAGGTGCTATGTCAGACTGCCCGTCCTTCGCTTCCACTGGAGGCGGCGAACGAAATCGACGCCGCCCTTGAACGCCTTCGGGGACCTCTCCGGCTCGCTGTTGCCGGCCGCGTAAAGGCAGGGAAGTCGACGCTGCTGAACGCTCTGCTCGGGGAGAGGCTTGCCCCAACCGACGCGGGGGAGCGGACGAGATTCGTCACCTGGTACGAACACGGGCCGGGTTACCAGGTGTTCGCCGAGCGTGAAGACGGGGAACTGCTTCCACTCCGGTTCGAACGCAACGATGACGAGCTGGTGATCAACGAATCCGAGCTGCCGGACACGGGCATACTCCGGCTCATCGTGCGCTGGCCGACGGCGCGTCTCAGGCGGTTCACCTTGATCGACACGCCGGGGCTGGGCTCGGCGAGCCCGGCGCGGCGGGCTGCCGCGGCGGGATTGCTGGCAGCCGGGCAAGGCGGGTTGAGAGCCGCTGATGCTGTCGTCTACCTGATGCAGCATGCGCACCGGTCCGACGTTGCCTTCCTGGAGGCGTTTCGTGACCCGTCACTCGTGGACGCCTCCCCGGTGAACGCACTGGCATTGCTCTCCCGGGCTGACGAAATAGGCGGGGGAAGGCCGGATGCGATGGAGTCCGGGCTGCGTATCGCCGAACGCTATCGCATGGATCCGGCGCTGAAAGGTCTCGTGGGGACTGTCCTGCCCGTTTGCGGGCTCCTCGCGGAATCTGCCGTGACGCTCAGGGAGGAAGAGTACGAACTCCTTGTCAGACTGTCGCTCGCCGACCCTGAGGCCGACCAGGCCTTGCTCTCGGCCGACCGCTTCCGTTCATGGGATGCCTCGCCGGTCCTCCCCGCTTCCCTGGACTTGCTGCTGGATCGTTTTGGCATGTTCGGCTTGCGCTACGCCCTGCGCGCCATCGCCGGCGGAGAAGTGAACACGTCGCTGGACCTGGCCAGGCTATTGCTCGAGGTGTCGGGGTTGCCGGCCCTCGACCGTGCGCTCGAGCTGCAGTTCGGGTCACGCGCCAGCCGGCTCATTAGCTACTCGGTGCTGCGCGATGTGACGTCCATCGCAAACCGAATCGCCGCGGACTCGGAAGCAGGCCGCGACCTGCTCTACGCATTGGAGGAATTGGCCTCCTCCAGCCACGAGGTGGATGAACTCCGCGTGCTCCACCTCGCGGTCACGGGCGAGAATGGGTTCACGGCTCAAGAGACCGCGGAAGTTGAACGGCTTGCGTCGGGCGGAGACGCGCACGAGCGATTGGGAACCGGCGGGCCGGGTGGCGAAGATACCCGCCGGCTGGCGATCTACCGGGCGGCGGCCTGGCGCGCACGTGTCGGCGATCCGCTTCACGATCCCATCCAGGACTACAGTTGCGAAGTCCTCACGCGCTCGTACGAGGCGATAGCCGCGGAGGCCGCTGGGCGGGCGTCCACATGACGTGCTGAACTGACACAATCACTGACCGCAGGTGTTCCGATCGTTGGACATACGAATCGAGGCGGGGTTTCTGTCAGGATGGATGAGTCGTGGCATCAGCAACTTCGGTCCGCACGCGAGGCGGCGGATTGCACCCAGCGGGGCCTGGCGGAGCGGGCTGCGGTTTCTGAATCGTCCGTGCGTGCTTATGAGTCGGGGCGCCGTCACCCAACGAGAGAGGCGCTGAGCGCGATCCTCCGGGCACTGGCCGTCGAACCGATCCGCCGCAACCAGATTCTTGAATCCGCCGGCTACGCACCGGAAGCGGGTGTCATAGGCGCCGCGCCCACGGGGCCGGACTACACGCTCGAGGAGGCGGTCGCGGAGATCAACACCTACCCGTGGCCCGCCCATCTCAACAACGAGATGTTCGAAGTGCTGGCCGCAAACCCGTTAATGCAGGCGGTCTGGGGGGTAGACCTTGCGAATGAGCGCCACTCAGCCCTGGAGCGCAGCTTCGTTGTTGCCATGAGCGAGCCGCGCTTTGCGGACCACATCAAGAACTGGGATGAGCTCATGCTCCTGATTTCGCGGATGCTCAAGGGTTCGCACAGCGAAGAGGGTATCGATGAAAGTGGTCCGAATCCCTACCTCGCGACCGTCGCCCAGAAATTCCTCATGGGTGACTCGCGTTACGTCCAGCGCTTTCTCCAGATCTGGATCTCGGCACCGCCGCTGGTCCAGAAACGGCGATTCGTCGCGCCGATGCAGTGGGAACACGACGAGCTTGGTCCGATGAAGTTCATGATGGTCATCAACCCGGCGAACATGGAGTCGTACATGACGTTTATCGAATGGATGCCGTGTGATGGCGAGACGGGCGTGAAGCTCGACGAACTGAAGAGACGAGTTGCAGCAGCTGGCGAGTTGCTCCGGCGCGGCACGGGAATCTGACAGCTGCCGGCCGGTCACCGCTACAGAATGTAACTATTGGGCCATTGTCATCCCGGAGGCGAATCTCTGAGACTGCTGCGGACTATCACCCGGAGTGACCACCGTTGGCCGCAGCACCTCGCAAGGACATCAAGAACGCCCCCATTCGCGCAAAGGAGCCGGCAGAGGCGGTGAAGCAGTCCATACCGACTGTCGCACCGAAGGCGCCGGACAGCAGTTCGTTGGACGTGTTCGATCGCGTCGCCCCTGCGACCGGTGCTGCTGCGACGGCTGGAGCCGCGCGCGAGGCCGCCAGCGCCCGGCTCGAGCCGAAGCTGACTCCGCCATCGGTGGGCCAGCAGGGCGACAGCGGCCAGGGTGATTCCAGTGCGACGCCCGTTGCGGCGGCGAAACCGGCATCCGCGGCTATCGCGGATCTTCGTGAAGCCGCCAGCGGCCGCCTGGAACCAGCGGGCCAGGGGGACCCGGGAGACAACGCGGACGGCCCGAACGAGCCCGGGACCGACCTTGGAGGCCGGATCCCTTCAGGCATCACTGACCTGTCCGGTGCGGAGAAGGGTGTCCCAACGAGGACGGGTGAGTCTGACGATGCCGCTGACTCGCCGGCCCCGTCCCGGGACTCCGGCCGGGCCGCGCTGGCGGCCCAGGTCGATGCAGTGCTCGCGGGCGATGAGGCGGCTGCGTCAGCCCCCACCGGCTCGACGGCCGGAAGTACGGGTTCCGCGAACATCGGCCGGAGAGGGACTCCAGCCGACCTTGGCATGACTGGCGATTCAGGGGGGCGTGGCGGCCAGACATCGATCGGCATGGACGTCTTCGATACGGCCCGGCCCGCCACCGGCGCGGTGAGCGCCTCGGGTGAGCTGGCGATTCTGCAAGGGATGCTGCCCACGTCCGGGGCAGACCCGAACGCCACGCCGAGCGTCGCGGAAGGGGATGATGCGCTTGCCGCGGCAATTGCGCATGCCCGTACGCCCGAGGGACAAGAAGAGACAGCCGCAAGTGCGGGAGTCACTCCGCCGTCCGCTGCACCGGAATCAGCGCCCGCAGCTTCTTCCGACGACGACGTACCTGAGCAGGGGTTCTGGTCTGAGTTGGTCGCGAACGGGCCAACTGCTGCCATAACCGAGTGGTTGAAGAGCGCCACGCTTCCGCCCAACCAATCTGAAATGGACCAGTTGAGGGACGTTGACGACGGACTGGGCCGCGGAATCGGCACCGTGGGATTCGCCGAGGGCGCCAAACAACAGGGGATCAAGAACCTGGAGACTGCGGTCCACGGCGCACTGGGAGCCGGGACTAAGGGCGGAACGCCCGGCGCGTCGCAGCCCGTCGACCCCGAAACAGCCGGGCATCCGGAACTCACCGACGGCTATATGGCCTGGCGGGCTGCGATGCGGGCACGGGCTGGTCTTGGCACGCCCCTCGACGGCGAGGGCGACGTAGACCCTGCCCGCGAAGGATCGGATACGGCGGCGTCTGGCGGCGGACCCACGGACCACATCTCCGTCGGCATGATGGACAAGGCGTGGCGCGGGTTCCTCGTCGGTCAGCCTGTCGAAGGCCAGGTTGTGAGTGGGGGCCGTGTTGACCCCACCGCCGGGACGCGCCCGGGGGAACTTGGCAACATCGACTTCGGGCCGGACAGCACGGGCCAGTGGTCGGGTCAGACGCAGACAGAGGAGCCGGAGGACGCACTGAACTCTCTCGGCGGCTCAGGGCTTTCGATTGAAGACGCCAATCGGGGCGCATCAAGCGACAGCGATTCGGAGAGTGACGAAGAATCGAGCGACTCCGAAAGCGACGAGAGCTGAATCGGCATCCTCCCCGGTCGTCACGTGCTCGCGGCAGCTGCACGCCGGGAGCACCGGGTTCGCGTGGGCGAGACGAAAGCGCGCCCCCCGACCTGCGCCTGCGTCCCTTTCGAAAAGCACGACCTCGGCATCGGTGCATCATTGCGGGACGAAGACACTAACGGTCGTCGTCGAATCCGAGGACGATGGCGCCTGACTCAGCGAGCGTACGGATCTCGCGGTCCGAGTAGCCCAACTCGATCATCCACTTGCGAGTGTCGCGACCCAGGGGCGGGGATGCTCCCTTGGGCACAGGTGGGCTGTCCGACATCTGCCAGGGCGGCGCGGCCATGCGTTGCGGGCCGGTGAGGTCGTGGTCGAGGTCGACCACGTAGTCATTGGCCAGCACCTGGCGGTTCTCCAGCATCTCCTCGACGAACGACACGGGGCTCGCAGGCACGCCATGCGCGTCGAAGATGGCCATCCACTCGTCCGTTGTGCGGCCTGCAAACATTGCCTCGATCGCGGCGATCGTATCCGCGGGAGCGCTCTTCGCAGAACTCCCTTCGAGCGGGTCTTCAATCCCCAAAGCGGTACGCATGCGTTCCCGCGTAGCTGGCGAAAGGCAACCGACGGTCAGGGCGCCGTTCTTCGTCTTGTATCCGCGGTAGTAGATGCCGAAGCCAATGACGGTCTCCGACTTCTCCCGCCGGCGCCGGACGAACGCGTCGAAGGGTTCCTCCTCCGCGCGGGAGCGTTCGAGGTCGGAAAGGAACGACTCCCGGCGTTCGGCATCGGCAACGGGGACACTCATGAAGGCCGAGCCCTGGATCATCAGGGCGTTCGCAAGGAGTGATGTCTCCACCCGCTGGCCGCGCCCCGTTGCACTGCGGTGGAAGAGCGCCGCGCAGACACCGAGCGCGATCGCGTATCCCGTGGTGAAGTCGGCAGGGGCGGCTGGCCCCGAAAGCGCGGGGAAGCCGCGCTCGTCGAGCCAGAGACGGTGCATAAGCAGTCCCGAGGCCGCCTGCGCAACGATGTCGTAACCGGGCCGGTGAGCCCATGGCCCTTTCCGGCCGAATGCCGTGCTGTCTACATAAATGATATCGGGCCGGTGAGCCTTGAGCGTCTCATAGTCCACCCCGAGACGTGCGGACACGTCAGGGCGGCTGTTGATCACGGCAACGTCGCAGGTCCGCGCCAGGCGGTGCACAACCTGCTGGCATTCTGGGCGCGACAGGTCCAGCACGAGCGACTGTTTGCCGCGATTCAGCGACTGGTAGGCTTTCGATTCATTCGGGAAGAACTGCCCGGTCAAGCGCCATGGCTCTCCTTCGGGCGGCTCGACTTTGATGACTTCGGCGCCGAGGTCGGCGAGCAGCATGCAGCCGAGTGGGCCGGCGATCACCTGCGTGAGATCCAGCACGCGGATGCCGGCGAGTGGTCCTGACGTCATGGGCGGGGCTCCTCCTCAAGCGTCCTGGCGGAACTGTGGCTCGCGCTTTTCGCGGAAGGCCGCTACTGCTTCGCGCTGCTCGGCTGAGCCGCGCCGCCGGGCCAGCGCCTCGCGTTCGCGCTCCATCACCAGCTGAACGTTTCCCTCAACGGCGTTGGCATTGAGCAGGGCCTTGGTCTCCCGAAGGCACTCCGGCCCGATCTGGGCGTAGTCGCGAGCCAGGGCCATCGCCGCGGGCAGCAGGTCGTCGTGAGCGACAGTGCGCAGGACGAGCCCGATGCGCTCGGCTTCTCGGGCATCGATCGTGCGCCCGGAAAGAGCGAGGTCCGCAGCGGCCTGCAACCCGACGATCTGGGGCAGGAGATGGGTACTCGCGAGTTCGGGCACGATCCCCACACGCACGAAGCGAATCGAAAATGTGGCCCGTTCCGAGGCGATCCGGACGTCGCACGGGAGGACCCGCGTGAGACCGGCGCCGATGCAGGCGCCGTTCACGGCAACGACGCTCGGCTTGGCTGAGCGCACGTATTCGACCCAGTTGAAGCGGAATTTCGGGCGCTCGATGCGCTCGCCATCGCGCTCGCGGATGCTGTCTTCAAAGCGGGAGATATCGACACCGGCACAGAATGCACGGCCGTTTCCGGTTATCAGGATGGCCCCGATGGAGGCGTCTTCGTTCAGTTCGGCGAACGCCTCGTTGTACTCCTCTGACATCTGGTTGGTCATGGCGTTGAGCCGGTCCGGGCGGTTGAGCCGCAGGATCCCGACGCCGCCGTCGCGTTCGAGTTCGATAAATTCGTAGCTCATGATTTGCTCCTGTTGAGAACGGGATTCTAGCCTCGGGGAAGCCCGAGGCCACGGGTGGCGATGATATTGCGCTGGATCTCGCTGGAACCGGCGGCGATGGTTTGGGGGATGACGCTGAGGTACGCCATGGCCGGGCTGAGCCCGTGGACCTCCAGCAGCGGGGAAACGCGGAGCTGCCCGGCCATGCTCGTCACATGCATTTCGGTCAGTGCGATCCGCTGGGCGAGCTCCGAACCGAACATCTTGCACATCGAAGCTTCCTTGTTCGGCACGCCACCCGAGGCCTGGATAGAAACGATGACGAACGAGAGCTGCTCGACCACCGCCGTTTCAATGGCGCGGTCAACGATCTCGTGGCGGTAGCCCGCAGGAACCGCATGGCCGCTCGCAGCGCGGCCCCGCGTGTAGTCGACGAGTTTAGCAATCGATTTCCGGGAGTGGATGGCCCGCGAGATGTTCGACCGTTCGAAGTCGAGCGTCGTCGCCCCGACGTACCAGCCGCGATTCTCCTCGCCGATCCGGTTCCGCAAAGGTACCCGGACATCCTCAAAGAACACCTCGTTGAAGGAGTGCCCGTCCGCCATGTTCATCAACGGGCGAACAGTAATCCCGGGCGAGCTCATCGGGAGCAGCAGATAGCTGATGCCCCGGTGTTTCGGCGCAGCCGGGTCGGTGCGAGCCATCATGAACATCCACTGCGCGCGGTGAGCTCCCGAAGTCCAGATTTTCTGACCGTTGATGATGTAGTCATCGCCATCGCGTACCGCGCGGGTTTGGAGGCTGGCGAGGTCTGAGCCAGCGCCCGGCTCGCTGAATCCCTGGCACCAGCGAGTCTCGCCTCGCAGCAGCGGAGGGAGATGCTCGGCCTTTTGTTCGGCGTTACCGTGAAGCATGATCGTCGGGCCGACGAGGTTCATCATCGGCCGGCTGGTGGGGGCTCCGGCCTCGTGCAACTCCTGGTTCAGGACAAACTGTTTGAGCACCGACATGTCGGCCCCGCCGTACTCCTTCGGCCATGCCGGGGCGATCCAGGCGTTGGCGGCCAGCTTGTCGAGCCACTGACGCGTTTTGTCGTTGATTTCCTCGTAGGCAGCAGCGTTCGGCCCGTGCGTGGCGAGCTCATCGTGGGAGTCGCCCGGAGTCCAGTGCTCGGCGATGAATGCCCGGACGCGTTCGCGCCACGTGGCGAGTTCGGGGGTGTCTGTGAAACGCATGGTTTGCCCTTCCTCATGGGACTGATCCCGGTTCTGCCGGGCTTGCCGGGGGTATGTCCCGGCGCGGCCTACTGGTACAGGGGGCTCGAGGCTTTCATGAAGCGGGAGAGCATGCGGTGTTCGGCTATGCGTTTGCCGCTCGCATCGTCGGCCCAGGTTTCGTACCAGTAGTACTCGGTCTTTGGGCTCTGACCGAGCGCTACGATCTCGCCGCTGAGATGGTACGGTTCCCCAACGAGCAGGGGACCATTGATATTGCGGATCTCGATGGCGCCGAACAGGCCTACCACGTCGTGGAGTTTGCGCCGGACTGGAGCAGCCGCTTGTGTGAAAAACAGGCCAATGTAGCTGGTAATCGGCACGACGGGTCTGCCCCAGCGTGATTCGCGGTAAATGTCGAGTGGGTCAGTAGTGAATTGCAGGTGCTGGTCGACAGTTTCTTGCGCGACCATGCCCTCCGTCGGGGCGATGGCATCTCCGGGTGCAAGCCCTTTGAGGATGCGGAGCTCGCCGGGGTCGAACCTGTCGAGGGGCTTCCGCAGGAGCGCTGTCGGCTCTGCAGTGGTACCGACCGATGCTGTGCCCTCCGCCACCCGGAGGCCGTCCTCACGTTCGATCCACACATCGACCTGAACGTCTTTCGCTCCAGCCGGCGGAAGCACGAGGAACGCCCTCACCGGCTCGCGGTCGGTTGTTGCGTTCAGGAAGTAGAGCGATAGCGTGCCCTTCTCCCACCAGGCCTCGCCAAACGCCTCCATCAGGAGCGGGCCAAACAGATCCATGTGGACAGAGCCCGCGACCGTGCCGCCCCGGAGTCCGAGCCTGGTCGCCGTCTCGTCATCGTGGATGCTGCCCTTCACGTTCGCGGCACGGTTCACTGGCCGCCGGAGCGCCCCCGTGAGCACGCCGTCCCGCACCGTTGGCCGTTCGTCCGATTCCGTCGTCATACACCCTCCCCTGCCTCATGGGGCCGTCTTCTTTCGAATCGCCCGCTGTGTGCCAAACCCGCGCCCCGCGGGCGTCAGTACGCTACACTCAGCAACTCGGGGCAGTCGCGTGAATGCTGGGCACAGTCGGTAGCCCGTGCAAGGGCAGATTGCTTATCGACCGGTAGCGATCGCTTATGGCTTGGACGCGGGGCAAGGGGACACGATGAATTTCGACCGGCTCCAGACATTCCGGCTGGTTGCGCAGTTCGGCAGCTTCAGCCGTGCCGCCGAAGCATTGTTTCTGACCCAGCCTGCCGTTTCTCTGCAGGTCCGGCAGCTTGAGAAAGAACTCGGTGTCGTGCTGTTGCAGCGGGGCGCGAGCCGTGCCACACCCACCAACTCGGGAGAAGCAGTGCTTCGCTTCGCTGAGCAGGTGCTGGAATCCCGGGCCAACCTCCTTCGCGAGCTGGCCGCGCTCCAGTCGGGCTCTTCGCTGGTAACGATCGGCTGCTCCGCGAGCTCAACCCACCAGGTTATCCCGCAGTTGATGGCCGAATTGCTGCGGATCGCCCCCGACATCCAGCTCCGCGTGACTACCCTCCCCCCCGATGAGGCGTCCGCCCGGCTCCTCAAGGGCGACCTTGACTTCACGCTCACTACTGATGCCTACCTCTCGGATCGGCTGGAAGCCGAGCCGTTTGCCATTGCCCGTCTGTTCGTGGTGGCCTCGCCCACCCATCCTCTCGCCCGGAAGGGGAGGGCTACTCCAGAGGAGCTGGCGGCCTATCCATTCGCCCTTCTGCCGTCGCCATGGACGGCGCAGCGCAGATTCCGGGAATGGGCGGCTAACCAGGGCGTTGAGCTGAACGTGACCATGGAACTCTCCACCTATGACGGGCTCAAGCAGGCCGCAAAGAAGGGCCTTGCACTGGCGCTGATCGCCGAGTCCGCCATCATGCGCGACCTTGAGAGGAAAGACCTCGTCATCGTTAACACCGTCGGCCTGCCGCTCGAGTTTGTCATCTACCTTGCTCATCGGGCTGGCCCGCTTCTCCCCGCTATGTCGGTAGTCAAGAAGGCCGCGCTGGATAGCCGGGTCGGGCGCGTTGCCGATCGGCAGGGCCAGCATGCGCCTGCGCGCCGTGAACATCCGATCGCCAGCTCCTGAGTGGGCGCGGTTGGATAAGACGTGCTTATGCGATCAGTAATACCGCTTCCGGGCTGCACCCCTCGGGTGTACACCTAGCCTCGCGCCAGGGGACGAGCGAGACGACAGATACCTCGCTCGTGGCACCAGCACCACGCTTCGGCGGCAATTCTGAGGTTCGTCCTGCACCGTGGGACGGGGCCAGGTCGCAGCGTGTGGCGAAACACGGAGGGAAAGCAACGTGACCACGGATAACTATTGGAAGCGCAATATCGGCCGAAGGGTTTCCCGCCGCCGGGTCCTCGGCGGCATGGGCGTGGCCTCGCTCGCCGCGGTGAGCGGGGGGATCCTCGGGTGCGGGGGCGATGACGATGAACCGTCTGGCGGCAGCACCCCGGGCGGAGGTTCGGCGACGCCTGGCGCGACGGCAACGCCCGAAGCGAACACGCCTCGGCGTGGAGGAACGCTGGTCGTGCGTCGCCCCTCGGCGATCACGTTCGCCGACCCACACCGCTCCACCAGCGGCTACGACCCGACGGTCAACCACCTCTACGCCGCACCGCTGATGGCCAAAGTTCAGGGCAAGCTCACCGCCAGCCTCATCGAGTCCTGGGAGCAGCCGGATGTCTCCGTCTTGAACCTGGTTCTTAGGAAGGACCTGAAGTTCACCGACGGTACGCCCGTCAACGGCGCGGCGCTCAAATACTCACTCGAGCGGATGGCCGATCCGAAGGTGGGTTCGCCGCGGCGGAGTCTCCTCAAGGGTGTGACGGTCGAAGTCATCGACGAGTACACCGCCGTCCTCAAATTCGCAAAGCCGAACCCGGTATTCCTCGAGAGCCTCACCATGAACCCTCCCGCGGGTCTCGGTGCGCTCATTTCGCCGACAGCTCACCAGGCGCTGGGCGACGACAAGTTCAACGAGGCCCCGGTGAGCGTCGGCCCTTTCAAGATCGAGAAGCTGGCGCTTGATGCCGACTCGACCTTCATACCCAATCCCGACTGGCCGGTCACGGCACCGAATGGCGACAAGCTCCCATACCTCGACAAGGTCATCGTCCGGGTTATTCCCCAGACTGCGGTCGCAGTGGCCGAACTCCAGTCTGGAGGCATCGACCTCGACTATGTGTTCCTGGGAGAGAACGTCGCCCAGATCAAATCGCAGCCGAACCTTGCGTTCGACGTGAACAAGGGCGCGATCACCCAGCGCATCGGCATGCACCTTGGCAAGGCGCCGACGAACATCGTGGCTTTCCGGCAAGCACTGAGCTACGCGCTTGACCGGGAGGAGTTCGCCGCAGTCTTCACAGACGGACTCGGAGACGGCGGTCGCGGGCCGCTTACGAGTCTGACCTGGGCCTACGACGAGAGCGCGCCCTATTACTCGTACGACCCGGCCAAGGCCAAAGCTATGCTCGCGCAGGCCGGAGTGGCTGAAGGCACGAAGCTCGCGATCTGCACCTACACCTCAGGTGTGTATCCCCGCATTGGTGAAATGATCCAGGCGCAGCTGAAGAAGATCGGACTCGATATCCAGGTCGACAGCCTTGAGCTTTCGGTCATCACCGAGAAGTACCGCAAGAATGGCGAGTACCTGCTGGGCCTCGAAGGCGGCGGTGCACCGCAGGGTGACCCGTACCAGTACCTGGAGACAAATTTTGGGTCTGGAAACCAGGTTGGCGGCACCGCAATGCCCGAGGTTGATGCCCTCCTCGCGAAGGCGCTGACCGCCCCGACCGAAGAGGAACGCAAGTCCATTTACGGTGAGCTCGTCAAGCTCGATTACGAGAACAGCTATAAGGTCTGGCTGCTCGAATCGCCGACCATTGCGGGTTACGCGAAGAACGTCCAGGGACTCGCCTGGCTCCGTTCGGGCAGCGCAATGGATGTGACCTCGGCGTGGAAGCAAGCCTGAGAGCGCGGTGGGGGGTCCACCCCCCATCCGCCGCCCCAATCGTCTGTCCTCGAGGTCGACGGCTGTGACCGCTTACATCGTCCGGCGCATCCTCCAGATGCCCGTCGTTATCCTGATGGTGACGTTCGCGCTGTTCATCATCATGCATCTGCTCCCCGGAGACCCGATCTACGCGATGATCGGGGAGTCCGAGGCATCGCTCGATCCTGAGGTCATCGAGGAACTGCGGGCCGACCTCGGCCTTGATGATCCGGTGCTCGTGCAGTACGTCAACTGGGCGGCGGACCTCGCGAGAGGGGACCTCGGCCGGTCATTCCGCGACCGAAGCTCCGTTACCGGTGCGATGGCCGACCGGATGCCGGTGACCCTGCAACTGGGCCTGATGTCATTACTGGTGGCCATCGGCATCGGCGTGCCTGCCGGGACGATTGCGGCCGTCAAGCGGAACAGTCCAATCGACGCACTGGTGACATTGTTCGCGATGTTTGGGGTCGCCATCCCAAATTTCTGGTTCTCGATGATGCTGATCTGGGTGTTCGTGGTCGAACTGAACTGGCTTCCGGCGAGCGGATTCGTCGCAGTCTGGGATGATCCCGTTGAGGCGCTTCGCCATATGGCAATGCCGGTTGCGGCGCTCGGCCTCACGCTCTCCGGATCGATCATGCGCTACACGCGTTCGAGCGTGCTCGAAGTTTTGAACCAGGATTACGTCAGGACCGCGCGGGCCAAGGGTCTGGCGTCACGAACTGTGATCGTGCGGCATGCGCTGCGGAACTCTTTGCTGCCCGTCGCCACCATCATTGGCCTCCAGCTCGCCGCGCTCCTCGCGGGAAGCATCATCATCGAAAGCATGTTCGCCCTGCCCGGGATCGGACGGCTCGCCATCCAGTCCATCAACGGCCGGGACTATCCAATGCTTCAGGGAGTCGTGCTGCTGTTCACGGTCACCGTCCTGGTTGCAAATCTGCTCACCGACATCAGCTACGCGATCCTTGACCCCCGAATTCGCTACTCGTAGGAGACCGCATGGCTCATGTACTCGACGCGCTCCCTGTGGCGCCGCCCCGGCGCCGCATTGCTCCCCGCAAGCTCTGGCGGACGGCACGGCACCACCCGATGGCAGCAGTGGCGTTCTGCGTCATCGTGGTATTCGTCATGATCGCCGTGATGGCCCCCCTGATTGCACCGCACGACCCGGCGGAGACCGATGGGCGCAACCGCCTGCAGACTCCCAGCTGGGAACACCCGTTTGGCACCGATAGTCTTGGGCGCGATGTGCTGAGCCGGGAGATTCACGGGGCGCGAGTCTCGCTCCAGGTTGCTGTCCTCGCGGTGGCGGTTGCCGCGGGCGTCGGAGTGCCGCTCGGGCTGGTCAGCGGGTTTCGAGGTGGCTGGATCGACGTGGTCGTGATGCGGATGACTGACGCGGTCATCGCGTTCCCGGGTCTGGTGCTGGCGCTCACACTGGTCCTGGTGCTTGGTCCCAGCATTACGAACATTATGGTTGCGTTGGGCATTGGGGCCGCACCCAACTACGCTCGCCTGGTGCGGGGACAGGTGCTCTCGTTGCGGAATATGGAGTACATACTGGCAGCACGATCGATCGGCGCGGGGGATGCACGGATCATGGCGCGCTACCTGTGGCCGAATACGTTGCCAAGCGTGATCGTGGCTGGCACGCTCACGATGGGAACCGCCATCCTCGCGGAGGCCAGCCTGAGCTTTCTCGGGGTAGGCGTGCGCCCGCCAACACCCACCTGGGGTGGCATGCTGAACGAGGCTTTCTCGCAGATCTACGTCGCACCATTCCTGTCACTCTTCCCAGGGCTCGCAATCTTCGTCATCACACTCTCCTTCAATCTGTTCGGGGATGGCGTGCGCGACGTGCTCGACCCGCGCCTCCGGACGGCCCAGGGGTTGTAGCCGAGTACCACAAACACGCGGCTGTGTCGTGATGT
>CAUJEQ010000129.1 GCA_963169135.1 Chloroflexota bacterium | reverse complement strand
CGGCTCATAACCGATTGGTCCTGGGTTCGAATCCCGGCGGGCCCACCACTCCCCTCCCGGCTTCGGCTAACGCGGCAACTGCTTCAGCAGCCGGTCCGCGACCGTGAGCCTCATCATCTCGGACGTGCCCTCGAGGATGGTCAGAATGCGCACCATGCGGTAGATGCGCTCGATTCCTGTTTCCTCGAGGCAGCCGATACCCCCGTGGATCTGGACTGCTTCGTACGTATGGCGATTCACCATCTCCGAGGCGTACACCTTCGTCATGGCCGATACCTGGCGGATGTCCTGCCCCTCGTCCTTCATCCATGCTGACCGTGTGACGATCGACTCGGCTGCGTAGAGTTCAGTGGCCATATCGGCCAGCTTGAGCTGGATCGCCTGGAAGCTGGCGATTGGCGCGCCAAACTGGGTGCGCTGCATGGCGTACGCCGCGCTCCGCACCAGCGCCCGTCTTGCGATGCCCGTTGCCATCGCCGCGGTACGGATGCGGTTCGCGTTGATCCAGTCCATGGCCAGGGCGAAACCTTTGCCGACCTCGCCGAGCACAGCATCCGCGCCGACGCGGACCTCACTCAGTGCTATCTCCCCCTGGAACCCCGTGAATCCCATGCACGTGTGATTGCGAGAGTTGTCGTAACCCGGGGTGGTGCTGTCGATAAGAAAAGCGGTCACACCAGCCGGGCTGCCCGCGCCGTGCGCCATCGCGAAGACGATGCCGAAGTCGGCCTGCGGGCCGTTGCTCACAATGTTCTTGACGCCATCGAGGACGTAGCCCCCTTCCGCCGGGGTCGCGCGCGTTCGGAGGTTGCTCGCATCCGAGCCCGCATCCGGTTCTGAGAGCGCGAAGCAGGTGGTGGTCTCGCCCGCCATCAAGGGGACGAGGAAGCGGTCCTGCTGGGCCTGTGTGCCCGCGAGCAGGATCGGTGTTGGGCCACCCCCGCCGCCGAGGACATCTTCGAAGAAGACGGTGTCGTGGGAGTGGAGCTCCATCTCCATGATGCACCGCCCCAGGAACGGCAGTCCCGCTCCCCCGGCCACCTCAGGCATTTCCGGGGCGTAAAGCCCCAGTTCCTTCGCGCGGAGGCGTACCTTGCGGCGGAGGTCTTTCGGCGGAGCGACGTTCCAGGTGAGCCCCCGCTCGCGCTCGAGCGGGATCACCTCCTCTGTAATGTAGTGCCGGACCGCCTTGCGGTGCGGCTCGTACTGGGTGGTCGAGTCGTGTTCCAACGTTGTTCTCCTGGTTATTTGATGGTGAGTACGCGGCGGCATTCCTGGCCGCGTGCCCTGACGCAGATGGCGCCCGCGAGTTGCCCGTCTTCGAGCGACTGTCCGAGCGCCTCGTGGTATCCCTGAACGCGGTCCCAGACCGCACACTCGTAGCTGTCAGTGATGCCGGCTTTCGCGATGTTCGTGTGCACGAAGCAGTCGTTCACGGTGACTTCGTAGCTCCGCTCATCGATCTTTCTGATGTCCATGTCCATCAACGGTGGCGCGACATACAGGTCGAGCCCGCTCTTCAGGAATTCGAGGAACTCCTCCACGTTCTCGGCCCGCTGCTTGCCCAGCGCACGCGCCAGCCTTCCGGCCTCTATCTGGCCCACCGCGCGGACCGCTGCCCGGTTGAGGCGGTTCGCCGCCTCCATCCCGTATTCGGCGGCCACCGCCGCGAACCAGCGCGCGTCGTGGGCGTACCACGCCCTGCGCACCATGTCTTCCCGCGTCTTCGCATCGAGGTCCGTGCTGTCCATGCGTGCCTCCTGTGTCTCTGGTATTGAAAAGCGAAAAGCCCGGGCAATCCGCACATGTATGCGGTTCGTCCGGGCTCTGGGTTCATGACCTCTGGCCTCTGCTTCGGTGTTACCGGTTTGCCACTGCGGCGTCAGTCATCCGCGCCTCCCCGATGTGCTGGTCCCAGGGAATCTTGTGCACTCTCCGGCACCGGCGGCAGAGGATCTCCACCCCTTCCGGCGAGATCCTCGCCACGAGGTTGCCGCACAGGCAGCGCTCGTCTCGATACTGGTGTGTTCGTGCGCTTCGGGGGTTCATGAGGTGCCTCGCGGAGGGAGTCGATAAACAGCTGGCCCCACGCCTCGACCCGCTCGCGGTCCAGCTCACCATCCAGCGCGAGGTGATGAACCAGGTCGAAGGTGAAACCGACGGCCATGAAGTGCCATGCTGCGATGCGCGGGTCGATGTCCTTCCGGGCCACGCCGCGCTCCTGGGCAGAGGCGACCAGCCCGCCGATCACGTCGACCATGCCGGTGAAGTTCGCTGCGATGGCTTCGCGCACGTCTGGGTCGTCCGCATCGCCAAGCGCCTGGAACCAGAGGCGGGCATAGGATGACCGGCCCTGGAGGTGGTCGTAGTACTCCAGCCCCAGTCGCCGGACCGCTTCGAGCGGGTCCACGGCTTGCCGTGCCTGCTCGGCCCAGAGTGCTTGCAGACGGGGCCCCGCGTTCCGCAGAGTTGCCAGGTAGAGGTCGCGCTTGCTCGGGAAGTAACGGTAGAGCGCCGATGCGGAGACGCCGGCGGCCCGGGCGACCTGCTCCGTGCCGGAATTCGCGTACCCCGACTCTGCAAACACGCTCTCGGCGCTCTCGAGAATGAGGCGTTTACGTTCGGCGGCCGGTCGTTTGGGTGCTCGCTGTCGCATCGGCGTCACAGTGAAAAGTGAGTTGCTATTCACAATAGCGGCGCGCCGGCCGGCTTGTCAACCCGTTTCTGCCCGCTCACCATCGCCGCGTTATCCTTGTCGGGGCCCGTTCCCCGGGCTTCTCAGAGGAGGGAAACCTGTGGCATCTCCCGAAGCCCGGCCGGGCGGCCCACCTGCAGAACTCGGTCACGAACGCCTTCGCACCGCGCTCGACCTCTCGCTGTTCCCGGAGTCCACGGCTGATGTGACACCGCTCGACCGCCTGACGGGCCAGGACCGCGCACAGGAGGCCATAGCCTTCGGGCTCGGGACCACTGCTGAGGGCTATAACGTGGCCATCTCCGGGCTACCCGGGTCGGGACGGACCACCGCAGCCCATCAGCTCGTCAAGGCGGCGGCGGCTGGCGCACCGCCGGGCCAGGACTGGGTATACCTGCATAACTTCACCGACCCGTCCCATCCCCGGGCGGCTGCTCTCCCGGCCGGGCTCGGGACACGATTGCAGCGTGACCTCGCCCACCTCGCCGAGACGTGCCGCAATGACATCCCGCAGGCGTTCGAGAGCGATTCGTACCAGGAGCGCGTGAAAGCGGTGCTGGAGCCGCTGAACAAGGTCCGCGAGAAGACCATCGAGGAAATGCAGCGGGCCGCATCGTCCCAGGGATTCGCGGTCAGCATGACGGCGATGGGCTTCGCCATGGTGCCCCTCGGTCGCGACGGCCGGCCCCTCGCGCCGGAAGTACTGGCCGGGCTTCCCAGCGATATGCGCGACCAGATTGAGAAGCGCAGCGAGTTTGTCGAGGGACTGGTGGACCAGGCGCTGCGTGACCTTCGGAAGCTCGACGCCTCGGCACGAGAAGCCGTCACCCGGTTGGACCAGGACGTCGCGGCGTTTGTGGTCGCGCACATCATCGAGGAGCTTGACGAACACTACGGCCCGTTCGACCTGGGCGCCCACCTCAAGTCCATCCAGGACGACATCATGGCGAACCTGGCCCAGTTCAAAGCCATCTCCCAGGGAGCGCTCAGCCAGCTGCCCGCCCAGCTCGTCGCCCAGGTCACCGCAGAACGGGAGGCATTGCTGCGGCGCTACGGTGCCAACCTTCTGGTTTCGCAGGCGGACACGGCCAAGGGGGCGCCAGTGGTCGAGGAGCGCAACCCTACCTACCATAACCTCTTGGGCAGGATCGACTACGAAGCCCATTTCGGTTCCTTCACCACCGACTTCACCCACATCCGTCCCGGCGCTCTTCACCGCGCCAACGGCGGCTACTTGGTGCTGCAGCTCGAAGATGTGCTGTTCGACCCCCGCGCCTGGTTAATGTTGAAGCGAACTCTGAAGACCCGGGAACTGCATGTCGAGGGCGTCGGCGATCTGCTGACGCCCATGCCGGCCGTCAACCTTACACCAGAAGGTGTCCCCTTTGCCGGGAAGGTGGTCCTCATCGGCGAGCCGATGACCATGGCCCTGGTCGAAATGCTCGACCCTGAGTTCGGCAGGCTCTTCAAGGTGCGCGCCGAATTCGAACCCGACGCACCGGTGGCTGCCGGCACCATCGCTGCCCACGTGCGTTTCGTGCGCCGAATCGCAGATGAATGCAACATGCTGCCGTTCGCTCGTGATGCCCTGGCCGAACTGATCCAGTTCAGCACGCGCCTCGCCGGCCGCCAGGACCGCCTGAGCACCCGCTTCGGGGAACTCAGCGACCTGTGCCAGGAGGCGGCCCACCTCGCGTCGAGCAACGGATCAACCACCATCGAACGCGCCCACATCCTGAAGGCCCTCGACGGCCGCCGGGGCCGCGCCAGCATGATCCCCGACAGACTGCGCGAAATGATCCTCGAAGGCATCCGCCGCGTGGAAACCGACGGCCTGGTTGCCGGGCAAATCAATGGGCTCGCCGTCTACCAGGTCGGCACGCACGCCTTCGGCACGCCGATGCGCATCAGCTGCCGGACCGGGGTGGGCCGCCGGGGTGTCGTCGCCATCGAACGCGAAGTCGAGCGCAGTGGCGCCATACATAGCAAGGGCGTGTTGGTCCTGAACGGATACCTGACCGGCACATTCGGCCACGAGCGCCCGCTCGCATTCACCGCCAGCATCACCTTCGAACAGAGTTACGACGAAGTAGAAGGAGACAGCGCGTCCTGCGCCGAACTCATCGTCATCCTGTGCGCGCTTGCCGGAGTACCGATCCGCCAGGACATCGCGGTCACCGGCTCGGTCGACCAGTTCGGCCGCATCCAGGCCGTTGGCGGGGTGACGGAGAAGGTCGAGGGCTTCTTCGATGTATGTGACGCCCGAGGATTGACCGGGACCCAGGGCGTGATCATCCCGGCGCCCAACATCGTCCACCTCACGCTGCGACCCGACGTGGTGGACGCCGTCCGTCAGGGGCGTTTCCACATCTGGGCCGCCGACCGGGCGGAAGAGGCGCTGGAACTCGTCACCGGGATCTCGGCTGGCGCACGGGACTCGCTCGGCAACTACCCGGCCGGAACGCTGTTCGAGAAGGTGACGACGGTGCTGGAAAAACTGAGCGCCGCCGTCGCGAGAGACAAGACCGAAGCCTGACCTGGGTCACTCGCGGCGGCTGAGGGCCTGCTGCGCTCTGCGCTCTTCCCCGAGCCGCCGCAGTTCGTCGATGTCCTCCCCGTCCACGCGCATGAAATCCCGGCGCCAGTCATCGTTGTGCCAGCGGAAAGGCGTCTGGACGGTGGTGCGCGGAGCCTTCGCGGATTCGAGAAGGTCGAGCGCCATCCCAACGATGGCCGACTGCATCGCAACGTCGTACGGCGCGCCGCAGGGATTACCGAGCGGGAAGTCGGTGAAGAGGAACCGCGGGACTCCGCATTGCTCGACGATATCGCGGGCGGAACCCACGACAACCGTGGGGATACCGGCCTCTTCGAGATGGCGGGCGACCAGACTCACGGTCTGGTGGCAGACCGGTCAGAGAGCAACCAGCAGGGCCGCATCGACGCCATCTTCGCGGCACAGCCGCAGGAGCTCCGGCGCGTCGGCTTCGGTTGTCTTGCGCTGGCTATACTCCGTCGGCGCGCCGTAGTACCGCGGCGAAAGCGAGCCAATCCTCCCCGCCGCGGCCGCCTCTTGCAGCCGGTGGATCGGGAGATACGACTCCAGGTCATCTGTGTGCGTGGCAACCTTGTCCCACGACCGGTGCATGGTGTACAGGCGTTCGGGCGGCGGGTCGGTCGGTGCGGAGAATACGACCCTCGGAACCGAGAACGGGGCGGGTTCGTCATCGTCGTCGACGATGCTGGCGGTCGTGACGATCCCGATTCGTGCTTCGCCCAGCGCTCTCCGGAGCGGCACGAAAGGCGCGTCCTGGTGGTACGCCCAGCGGTAGGGGTTCGTGTACCCCTGGGCTGTGTAGTACTCACGTGACTTGTCGATGTAGCTGACGAAGATGCGGTGGTCGGGATGGATCGGGTCGCTCATCGGCTGCCCTGCCTTTCCGCCGCATTAGACCACAACGTGCGGCCCGGCGGTGTTGTGGCATGGCGGGTCAAAGTGGCCCATGCTCTTCACGCTGAGTCTGCTATATTGTCAAGCCCGGACTCACCCCGGGCCGCGCACCCCCGCGCGACGGAGGCCCCAATGGCACGCGCTATCTGGCGAGGCACCATCAGCTTTGGGATGGTCAGCATCCCGGTCCGCCTCTTCACCGCCACAGAAAGCCAGGACATTTCGTTCCGGCAATTGCACGCCGCCGACAACAGCCCTATCCGGCTCGTGAAGCGCTGTTCCACCGACGGCAAAGACCTCGAACCCGATGAGATCGTGAAAGGCTACGAGTACGGGAAGGATCGCTTCGTCCTGATCGACGAGTCGGACCTCGAGAAGCTTCCGATCCCCAGCAAGCACACCATTTCGCTGACGGCGTTTGTCGATGCCCACGAGATCGACCCGATCTACTACGAGAAGGGCTACTACGTGGAACCCGAGGAACTCGGGCGAAAACCATTCGCCCTGCTCGTGAAGGCGCTCGAGGAGAAGCGGCTCAGCGCAGTGGCCAAGATCGCTATCCGCACCAAGGAGCGCCTTTGCGCGCTCCGGCCGAAGGATGGCGGCCTTGTTCTGGAGACGCTCTACTTTGCCGACGAGATCCGCAGGCCTGAGTCGGAACCCCAGGAACTCGCTGTCTCCGACGCGGAGATGAAGGTCGCGTACGCGCTCATCGACCTTCTGCACGAGCCGTTCGACCCCGCGGCCTACCGGGACGAATACCGCGACGCGCTGATGTCCATCATCGAGGCGAAGCTCGCGGGCCACGAATACGTTGCGCCCGCCGAGGCCGCCGCCCCGAGCCCTGCCGTTGACCTGATGGCCGCGCTCAAAGCCAGCGTTGAGGCCGCGAAGAAGCGGAAAGCCGCCGCGGCCGAACCCGAGCCCGAACCGGCACCACCCGCGCGCGGCCGGAAAAAGACTCCCGTCGCCTCCTGACGATGCCTGCGGACGGGCTGGACGAGTACCGCCGGAAGCGCGACTTTCGCCGCACTATCGAACCGGGCGGCGACCAGGCTCCTCCCGGCGCTACGGGGGCACTGCGGTTTGTCGTCCACAAGCACGCTGCCTCCCGGCTCCACTACGACCTCCGGCTGGAGCTCGACGGCGTCCTGAAGTGCTGGGCGCTGCCGAAAGGGCCTTCGGCGAACCCCCACGAGCGACGGTTCGCGGCCCGCACCGAAGACCACCCCCTTGCCTACGCCGGGTTTGAGGGCGTCATCCCCAAGGGCGAGTACGGCGCGGGTCCGAGCCTCATCTGGGATGCCGGCACGTTCTCGCCGGACGACAAGGGCCACGCCTACTGGGATGACCGCGCCGGAGCCGAGGCCCAATTGCGGCACGAGATCGCGGCCGGGAAGGTCTCGGTCACGTTCCGGGGAAAGAAGCTCAAGGGCTCGTGGGCGCTGGTCCGCACGAAGGACGACGGGACTCAGTGGCTGCTCCTGAAGCACCGCGATGTTGCGGCACGAGAGACGGACAGCCTGCTCGAAGATGAGCATTCGGTGGCGTCCGGCTACACGCTTGACGACCTCCGCGCCCTGGCAGCGGCGGCACCCGGCCCGCCAAGGGATTGGTGTTTCAGCCCCGCGACCCTGCCAGGGGCGAAGTACGGCTCGCTGACCCGCGTCGAACCCATGCTGGCGACGGCCGCACCGATTCCCCCGGACTCCGGATACTCGTTCGAGCCCAAGCTGGACGGAATCCGGGCAATGGCGTGCCTCGACCAGGGAACCGTGGAGCTTCGCTCGCGTGGTGGACACGACATAACCGCAGCATATCCGGGAATCGTCGCCGTCCTTCGTGAGCAACCGGCAGCGGCAGCGGCCCTCGACGGCGAGATCGTCGCCATCGATCAATCCGGCAGGCCTTCGTTCGAGCTGCTCCAGCAGCGGATGAACCTCCTGGACCCGGCGGCCATCTCCATCGCCGAACGAGACATCCCGGTGGTGTTCTTCGTCTTCGACATCGTCCACCTCGACGGTTTCAGCCTGGAGCGCGTCCCGCTTCGGGACAGGCGGGAAGCCCTCGCCCGGGTGTTGTTGCCCACCGCTCGGCTCTCGCAGGTGACCACGATATCGGCCACGCAGGACGATGCTTTCGAAGCAGCCGTCGCCGCCGGGTTCGAGGGCATCATTGCCAAGCGCGATGACAGTCGTTACGAGGCCGGCAAGCGCAGCACCGCCTGGTTGAAACGCAAGGCGTTGGACCGCGACGTCTTCGTGGTCGGAGGCTGGACCGCAGGGGCAGGCCACCGGGCGGGAAGCTTCGGCGGCCTCGTCATCGGCGAGTGGGTCGACGGTGCCCTCAGCTACCGGGGCAAGGTGGGCGGGGGATTCACGGATGCCGATGTCGCGGCCATCAGGGCCCGGCTTGACGCCATCAGACGCAAGGACTCGCCGTTCCCGGAACCCACACCAGATGACCGCTCCGCCCGCTGGGTTGAGCCCCGCCTGCGCGTCATGGTCGAATACGCGAACCGGACATCGGCGGGAGTGCTCCGCGCGCCAGTGTTCAAGGGGCTCGTCGATGACGCAGGGAGAGTCCTTTTCATCCGTCCCGCCTCCCGCACGCCCACAATGGACGAAGCTGGCGTGGTAGCCCAACTCGAGCGGCTCAGGCAACGGGGGACCATCGAAGGCCCAGGGTGGAGCATCCCCGTCACGAATCTCGATAAGGTCCTCTGGCCCGCATCGGAGTCGCGCCCGGCTTACGCCAAGCGCGACCTCCTCCGCTACGCGGCCGAGGTCTTCCCGTTCGTCCGGCAACACATCTTCGGGCGTCCGTTGACGCTCCTGCGCTTCCCCGACGGCATCGAGGGCCCGAAGTTCTACCAGAAGCACTGGGAGTCCGAACTCCCGCCGTTCGTTGAGACGGTCGAGATGTTCTCGGACGGCGAGGCAAAGGATCGCCAGGCACTCCTCTGCAACAACCTCCCGACCTTGCTGTGGCTCTGCCAGGTGGCCGATATCGAGTGGCATGCAACGCTCGCGCGGGTTGACGCCGGCCCCGATGGCACCGGACTGCCCGCGACCTTCACCGGGTCGGTGGAGCGGCTCGAACAGTCGGTGCTGAATTACCCCGATTTCATGCTGTTTGACCTAGACCCGTACATCTACGCCGGAACGGAACGACCCGGCGACGAGCCCCAACCGAATGAATCAGCCTTCGCGCGAACCGCCGATGTGGCGCTCTACCTTAAGGAAATCCTGGACTCGCTGGGACTCGCCGCGTTCATCAAGACCTCGGGTGCGACCGGCCTCCATATCTACGTGCCGCTCGTGCGCCAGTTCGATTTCAGCATCGTCCGTGCGGCGGCGAACACGATCTGCCTCGAGCTGCTCTCCCGGCGCCCGAAGGACGTCACCATGGAGTGGTCGACCGGCCGGCGATTGGGAAAGGTCTTCCTGGACGCTAACCAGAACGCTCGCCACAAGAATCTCGCCGTTGCCTACTCACCGCGCGCGAAGCCGGGCGCTCCCGTCTCGATGCCGCTGCGCTGGACGGAGGTGGCTGCCAGCAGCCCGCTGCAGTTCACGGTAGAGACCGTCCCCGGGATGCTGCGCAAGCAGGGGGACGTGTGGCAGGGAATCTTGGACGCAAAACAGGACCTGCACGCACTGCTGGGGCTCTGATCGCGACACAGTCTGTCGCGATCCGGCGTTACCATCCGGGTATGATGTCCGATCGGTGCGCAATTGCTAAAGGACTATATCCCTTGTACGGATGGTGCTAGGATGAACGCTGGAACGACTTTCGGGGCAGCCATGGAACACGCAACCCGCCATGGACAGGCACGAGCCGGCGCACTTGCCCGGATGCTCACCGGCTCACCGGACGCGTCCGTCGACGAGCTAAGCGCGCTGGTCTGCGGCATCCTCGAGGCAGCCGGCATCCCCGCCGACCGCCGCGTGGAAGTGCTCGGTGGAGCGCTGGTCACCGAGGCGGTGCAGCCCTACTGGGGCGCTACCGAGTCGCCGGAAGCGGCGCACGAGGCACTCCGGTCGTCCGACCCCGAGCTGGCCGAGGCCGTTGAAGCTCTTTCGGTGGTGCTCCTGGGCCGCACCGAGACGCGCGAAACGGCCCGCGCGGCCATTTCCGCCTTCGAAGACCTGCTGCGGGGCCGCCCTTAGCCGCCGCTGTCTCCCGTCTCGAACTCCCGTGCCTGTTCCGAAATCATCGTCGCGCCGGGTGCCACATCCTTCCGGATCAGGCAGTGCGCACCGATAGTCGCCTGTTCGCCGATCGTGACGCCATGGAGCACCGTTACATTCGTCCCGACGTACGCGCCGGCGCCGATCACGATAGGCCCCTGCTTCCGCGCACGGCGCTCTTTCAAGGGGCCTGCACCGACATCGAAGCTCGTGATCAGGTTGGAACGCATCCCTAATGAGACATAATCGCCAATGGTTACGCGGTCGGCCAGGTCGATCAGCACATCGGTCCCGATGTAGACATCGTGGCCGATGGTCAGGTTGGAGAAGTCCCCGGCAGCGTTCATCACGTGCAGCGGACCGTAAATGGTCGCGCGTTCGCCGACGGTCGCTCCGTACTCTCGCAAGAGGGGAGCGCAATCTATGGTCCGGCGGAGCTCCATGGCGATCCCTTCGATGCCATCGCGGATGTAGACCACCCTGCGCCGCCACCGGCGCACGGCGTTCAGCGCGGGCTTCGCAGGCAGAAGCCAGGGCCGGAGAACGAGCCGGAGTCGCCGAATATTCAAGGCTGCCTCCCGAAGTAGCATCGATGCGCTGGCTGGGAGCATAGCCCTGCCGGCCGGAAGAGTCGCCGGCAGGTGGCAAAGGCTTCTGCTAGATGACTGTCGGCGCCTGGTATTCGCCGAACACCTCGCGCATCGCCCCGCAGATCTCGCCGAGGGTGGCGTAGGCGCGGACGCACTCGATGATCGGCGGCATCAGGTTTGCGGTGCCGTGGCACGCGGCCTTGAGCGCCGCCAGGGCGCCCTCCACGCGCGCGGCGTCGCGCTCCCGCCGATGATGCTCCAGGCGCTTCAGCTGGTGCTCAACGAGCCGCTTGTCGACCGAAAAGATCGATGGCCGCTGTTCGCCGCCGTCCTCGTGCTCGTTGACGCCGACCACGATCTCGCGCTTCTCGTCCACATCGCGCTGGAACCGCCAGCTGGCCTCGGCAATCTGGTTCTGCATCCAGCCCGACTCGATGGCGGCGACTGAGCCGCCCATCTTCGCAATCTGGTCCATGTATTCCTGCGCCTGGCGTTCGAGCTCATTCGTCAGGTGTTCGATGAAATAGCTACCGGCCAGCGGGTCGACCGTGTCGGCCACGCCCGTCTCGTGGGCGATGATCTGCTGCGTGCGGAGGGCGATTCGCTGCGCTTCATCGGTCGGCAGCGCGAGGGCCTCGTCGAAGCAGCTCAGAGCGATGCTCTGTACGCCGCCAATGACGGCCGCGAGCGACTGAATGCTGGCCCGCACGATGTTGTTCTCCGGTTGCTGCGCCACCAGCGTGCTCCCGCCGGTCTGCGTGTGGGTCCGCAGCATCATGGATCGAGCGTCCTGCGCCCCGTATTGATCCTTCAGCAAGTGCGCCCAGAGCCTGCGAAGTGCGCGGTACTTCGCGATCTCCTCGAAGAAGTTGTTGTGGGTGTTGAAGATCCAGCTGATCCGCGGCGCAAACTCGTCCACGGCGAGTCCGCGCTCGAGCGCCGCATCCATGTAGGTGCAGGCATTGGCGAACGAGAAGCCGATCTCCTGGGCGGCGGTCGCCCCCGCGTCGCGGATGTGGTAGCCGCTCACGCTGATCGTGTTCCACTGCGGCACCTGCTTCGCGCAGTACACCATGATATCCGCCGCAAGCCGCACGCTCGGCGACGGCGGGAAGATGTACGTGCCGCGAGCCACATACTCCTTCAGCACGTCGTTCTGGACCGTGCCGTTGAGCTTTTCCGGGCTCACTCCCTGCTTTTCGCCAGCTACGACGTACATTGCGAGCATCACCGCCGCAGGAGCGTTGATCGTCATGCTGGTGGACACACGGTCCATCGGGATCCCGTCAAAGAGGGTTTCCATGTCGTAGAGCGAGTCGATCGCGACGCCGACCTGGCCGACCTCGGCAATTGCCATCGGGTCGTCTGAGTCGTAGCCGAGCTGGCTGGGCAAGTCGAAGGCGACCGATAGCCCCGTCTGGCCCTGGCTCAGCAGGTAGCGGAACTTCTGGTTCGACTCCTCAGCTGTGCCGAAGCCGGCGTACTGCCGCATCGTCCAGTGGCGGCCGCGGTACATCGTGGGCTGTACACCACGCGTGAACGGGTATTCGCCCGGAAAGCCGAGGTCGCGCAGGTAGTCGAACCCGGCGATGTCGAGCGGCGTGTACAGCCGTTCCACAGGCTGGGAACTCGTCGCGAACGTCTCATCGCGCTCGGGCTGGCGTTGCAGCGTTTTGGCGAGCGGACCTTCCTCCCAGGCATGGACAGCACTGGAGAGCGCCGCCAGGGCTTCGGGCGAGAAGAGGCTCGGCTGGGTGGCGTTCCGGTCAGACATCGAAACCTCCGGAAGGGACATGGCGCGCCCGGTGGGGGCGCGAAAGTGATCCCAGTATACGTTGGCGCGTCCTGCGGGCCTCAGGCCCGGTCGAGTATCCCCCGCGCCTCCGCGGCCACGGCGTCCAGCGCCACCACGCGCGTTTCGCCGGAGCGCCGGTCACGCAATTCCACGCCGCCCTTTTCCAGCGCGCGCGGACTCACGGTGACCCGCACCGGTATGCCCAGGAGGTCGGCATCCTTAAACTTGATCCCCGCGGAGTCATCCCGGTCGTCGATGAGGAGCGAGAGCTTTTCCTCCCCGAGCCGCTGCTCCAGCTGCGCGAGCGCCTCGGTAACGGCCGGCTGGTCCAGGTTGAGCGCGACGACATGAACGTCGTACGGGCTGACCTCGGGTGGCCAGGTGATGCCGTTGTCGTCGTGGTTCGCCTCGATGACGGCCGCGAGCATCCGCTCAACGCCGATCCCGTAGCAACCCATCACGCATGGCTTCCGCTCTCCCAACTCGTCCAGGTAGAGCACGCCGATCGCCTCGGAATAAATTGTGCCCAGCTTGAAGACATGGCCCATCTCCATCCCCCGGCGCACTTCGAGGGCCGTCCCGCAGGTTGCACAGGCGTCTCCGCGACGGGCCAGGGCAATTTCAGCGATCACGTCTGCGGTCCAGTCGCGCGCGTGGTTCGTGTTCACCAGGTGGTAGTCTGCCTCATTCGCCCCGGCTACCAGGTTTGGCGCCTCGACGGCGCTCGGGTCGGCAACGATCGGCATGCCCGTGAGCCCAACGGCCGAGGCCGACCCCGCCACCAGCCCGAGAGCGCGCAGCATCGCCTCGTCCATCGGCTCGACATCTTTGGCCCTCAGCGCGTTCTTCAGTTTCACCTCGTTGACGTCCAGGTCCCCCCGGATGGCTACGAAGACCGGCTTGCCATCGGCCTTGTAGAACACGGCTTTCACCGTCTGGCGCTCCTCGACGCCGAGGAAGCGGGCGAGGTCCGCGATGGTGCGCTGGCCGGGCGTATGCACGCGTTCGGCCGGCAACGGTTCGCCGGCGATGGCTGGCGGCGGCGTGAACTCCGCTTTCTCGGCGTTTGCCGCGTATCCGCAGCCGGGGCAGAGCAGGACCTCATCCTCCCCATCGTCGGTCAGGAAGACGAACTCCTGGCTGTCCTTTCCACCAATGGCTCCAGAATCGGCCGCCACCGGGATGACCGGGACTCCGGCGCGCCTGAAGATGCGGACGTACGCCTCGAAAGCGGCATCGTAGCTGGCGTCCAGCGTGTCCCAACCCGTGTCGAAGCTGTAGGCGTCCTTCATCGTGAACTCGCGGAGGCGGACCAGGCCGCCTCGCGGCCGCGGCTCATCGCGGAACTTGGTCTGGATCTGGTAGAGCGTGACCGGCAGGTCGCGGTAGCTCTGGATGTGCCGGGAGGCGAGCAGGCTCATGCCCTCTTCGTGCGTGGGGCCAAGGATGAAGCCGCGCTCCTTGCGGTCCGCGAGCCGGAACAGGGTCTGGCCCATGGCCTCAGCCCGGCCCGTCTGCTCCCACATCTCGATCGGGTTCAGTGCCGGGAGATGCACTTCCTGCGCGCCGCTCAGGTCCATCTCCTCGCGGATGATGGTCTCGATCCGGCGGAGTGCGCGCCAGCCGAAGGGCGTGAACGAGTACAGCCCCGCGGCGAACGGCGTGACCAGCCCGGCGCGGAGCAGGAGCTTGTGACTCACAAGCTCCGCCTCCGATGGGGGTTCGCGGAGCGTCTTCAGCATCAGCTTGCTCATGCGCATGGGCGGGCTCCAGGTGCGGGGTGTTGGTGAACGTTGCGGCCCGGCCGCCGTTGCGGTCAAGCGTGACGCGGCTGCTCGAGATCCTCAGAGTCGATGACCAGCGTCACCGGGCCATCATTGACAAGGCTCACGACCATTTCCGCGCCAAACACCCCGCGGGCGCAGTGCAGACCGGCACGCTCGATCGTTTCGCAGAACCGCTCGTACAGGGGCTGTGCAGCCGGTCCCGGCGCGGCCCGGTCGAACGAGGGGCGCTTTCCGCGCCGCACATCGCCGTACAGCGTGAACTGGCTGATGCACAGCACCTCGGCCCCGGCATCCCGTGCCGCCACGTTCATCCGGCCGGCCTGGTCGTCGAAGATTCGCAACGCGGCAACTTTTTCGGCCATGCGGTCGATAGAGGCGGGTGAGTCCTCGATGCCCACGCCGGCGAACACGAGGAGCCCGCGTCCGATCGCAGCTACGTTCTCACCCGCAACGCCGACCGATGCTGAAACGACCCGCTGGACTACAACCCGCATCAGGAGGCGGGTTCGCTGGGGCTAAGCGGAACCACGAGGCGAGCCCGATTGAAGAGCTGGTCGCGGAATTCCTGGTCGCGATAGACCTCACTCATCCGCGCGCCGTGCTCAATCATGGCCTGCATGGTGAAGCCATGAATGAGCGAGTGAAGCGCGTCCGTGGCGCTGTCGGCGATGTCTTCGCCGAAGGCAGCCGTGAAGTGTGCGTGGATCGTCCGCCGCCAAACCGCCCGCGACTCCTGTTGCAAGGCTGAGGCGGTCCTGTCGCCGGCCAGCGCCTCCGCGGTCATCAGCCGCATCACCTCGTGGTTGTCCGCGATGAAATCCAGAGTCTCGTCTGTGAGTTCCCGGACCCGCTCTTCGGTCATCACCTCCGAGGGGACCAGAGCGCGGATGTTGCGGCCAGAAGGGATCCGCCATAACGCATCCAGCACATGCCGCTTGCTCGGGAAGTAATAGAAGATGGCCGCGTCAGTGAGGCCGCACCGGGCTGCGATCTTTTTCACGGTTGTATCATCAAACCCGTCTCGGGCGAAGAGTTCCAACGCTGCCTGCAGGATGCGGGCACGAGTCTCGTCGCGGCCGCGGTTCGCGGTGCCGGCGGCAGGATCCCCGGGGACAGGCTGATGTTTCACGGCTGGAGCGGGTCCACGGCGTCCAGCGCTTTGTCGATGAGACGCAGAATGCGCATCCGGAAGTAGTCCTGTTCAATGATGTCCGCAGCTTCCGAACCGTACGCGAGGACGACGTCCCAGAGCGCGCCGGCGAGGAGATACCACGACAGGTCTGCGATCGTTCGGGCTCCCTCGCCGTAAACGGCCCGGGCAACTTCCTCAAGTTCCGCACGATACTGATGCTCCGCATTCACCAGGTAGTCGATGCTCTCGGGCCTGCCGCGCAGTTGCTCTCTCAGGAGCAGACGGATGAATTCGGCGTCTTTGGCCCACCACCAGAAACGCTGCTCCATGAACTCGGCAATGGCCTGCCGGTCAGCAGCGCACTGCGGTGCGGGACTACCGTACTGCGGCTCCACCAGGAGCGCCTCGTAGATCTCCGACTTTGACCGGAAGTGATAGTGGATCGCCGGATCGGACATGCCACAGTGACGGGCAATCATCCGCACTGACGTGCCAGCGTAGCCGTGCCTGGCGAAGAGCTCCCGGGCGGCACTGAGAATACGTTGCCGAGTCCCGTTCGAGACCTCCGCCCGGTCGGCTGCCCGGCGAGACTGAGCAGGGCGAACCATAGCCGGGAGTATAGGCTCGCCGGGGGCTCGCGAACAGCCTTCGGATTACGACGGTTGTGTGAACTGCGTCACGATGCTGCCGGCGCCTCCGAAGACGGCGCTGGCGTGGGGGCCGGAGCGGGAGCTGACTCAGCCGGGCTGTCGGCCGGCGCAGAATCGCTGCTCGTGTCGCTCACGGCTGAGGTCTTGTTCCGGCTGTCGGTCACGTACCAGCCGTCGCCCTTGAAGTGCACCCGGGGCGCGTGGAGGACCCGCTTGGCGGTCCCTTTTCCGCATGCCTCGCACGTGTGGGTCGTTTCCGCGTCGAAGCCCTGCCGGAGCTCATAGCTGGCCTTGCACTTCGGGCACTGGTACTCGTATGTGGGCAAGGAATCACCTCGATCATTCGCCGCGGGGCTGGCTGATGGAATTATGGTGAAGAGGTTGGCACTCGCATGTCAAGAGTGCTAACGACGGCGGTTCACCGCCCGCGTAAGAACTCGCCTTGCCGGGGCCCGCGCCACATTCGAGAATCGAAGGTGGAGAGGTGGCAGAGTGGTTTAATGCAGCCGTCTTGAAAACGGCCGTGGCGCAAGTCACCGGGAGTTCGAATCTCCCCCTCTCCGCCAACTTCCCTATCGGCTAGCGTCCCGCAGCGCTACGATCGCGCGCGCAACCCCTTCCGGAGCTCCCCATGAAACTTCACGAATACCAGGCGCGCGATCTCCTGGCGCAGAATGGCGTGGCGGTCACAGGCGGCCGCGTCGCCTCCACTCCCGCCGAGGCCAAGGCCATCGCCGCTGAACTTGGCGGCAAAGTCGTCGTCAAAGCCCAGATCCACGCCGGAGGACGCGGCAAGGGCCGCCTTGTCGCGCAGAGCGAGACCGCCCACATGTTCCACAAGCTCACCACCGACCCGGCCAACAACTCCGGACAGGTCAAGGGCGACCGCGTTGGTGGCGTCCGCCTGGCCGACACGCCGGAAGAAGCCGAACAGGCCGCCGCGGCCATCCTCGGCAGGCACCTGGTTTCCATTCAGACCGGGCCCGAAGGCAAGCTCGTCAAGAACGTCCTCGTTGCCGAGCAGACCGACATCGCGAAGGAGTACTACCTCGCGGCCATCATCGATGGCATGCAGGGCTCGCCACTGATCATGGCCTCGGCCGAAGGCGGGCAGGAAATTGAAGTTGTCGCCCACACTAACCCCGACGCCATCGTCCGCGTGCCGGTCAACCCCAGTGCCGGCTTCGAACCGTACGTTGGCCGCCTGCTGGCCGCCCAGCTCGGCTTCACCGGTGAGCAGGCAGACCAGTTCGCGAAAATCGCGCTCGGGCTCTACAACACGCTGGTCGCCACCGATGCCAGCCTGGTCGAGATCAACCCCCTCGCGCTCACCACGGACGGCCGCGTGGTCGCGGTCGATGCCAAGCTGACCATCGACGACAACGCCCTGTTCCGCCACAAGGACCTCGAGGCCCTGCGTGACAAGGACGAAGAAGACCCCCTCGAAATCAAGGCCCAGGAACTCGGCGTCGCGAACTTCATCAAGCTCGACGGCAACATCGGCTGCGTCGTCAATGGCGCCGGACTGGCCATGGCCACGATGGACACCATCAAGCTTGCGGGCGGCGAGCCGGCCAACTTCCTCGACATTGGCACGGTGAACGATCCACAACGGGTCGTCAGCGCCCTCCAGGTCATCCTCGAAGACCCCTCCGTGAAGGCCATCCTGGTCAACATCTTCGGTGGCATGGCCCGGGTCGATATCATCGCCCAGGGGGTCATCGACGCCCACAGGCAGTTGAAGATCGACGTGCCTGTGGTCATGAGACTGATCGGCACGAACCTGGCGGAAGGGGAGAAACTGGTCGAGGAATCGGGCTTGCCCCTGATCCGGGCCAGCGGGCTCTTCGAAGCCGCGAAGAAAGCGGTGGAGGCCGCCGGAAGCGCTGCCTGATTCCCCGGGGAAAGTACTCATGCGGAGGTCTCGGCCATGCGGCCGACACCCAGTTTCTGGTTGAGGGCGGCCGCAATTCACTCGTTCCCGTCTGTGGGCTTCGGTGCCGACTGCCGATTCTCCGTGTGTGGGAACCGCGGTCAGCACGGTCGAATCTCGCTGGAACTGGCGCCTCTCGGCACAGTGCCGCATCGCGTCGCTCCTCAGCCTCTGGGGCGCAGTGCTCCTGATGGGGCCGCTCGGCTGGCTCTTTGCCCCGGTCGCGGCGATCCGCACGGTCCTCTCCCTCGCGCAATCCGTCCTCAATGTGCGGCTTGGCCGTAGTCTGCCCCTCGACCGCCAGGACCGGCTGGACTGGCTGATGGTGGCGGGCGTTTTCGCTGGCGCCTACTTCGCTGCGGGCGTCTCGCATTTCAGCGGCACTGGCATCTCGTCCTTCACTGTGCTGCCGATGCTCGTCCCGTTTAGCATCCTACAGATGCGAATGGTGGCGCGATCGCGCCGGGCCGCCCTCGTGGCGGAAATGCGCCCGGCAACCCTGGTGCGCCTCGAAGACTATCGCCGACTCGAACGGGGAGAACCGCGCGCCGCCTGACCACTTTAGAACTGCTCGGTCATCCGGATTCCGGCCGGGCCGATCACCATAAGCAGCATCGCGGGCAGGACCAGCAGGGCAAGTACCACGACCATCTTGACCGGCGCCCGTTGCGCGTCGGCCTCCGCTCGCTGGCGCTTCTTCAACCGGATCTGCGCGGCCTGGGTGCGCAGCACCTGCCCCACGGGGATGCCCGTCTGTTCCGCCTGGATGATGGCCTGCACGAACGTCTTGAGTTCGGGCACGTCCGTCCGCTCGTTCAACCTGGTCAGCGCGTCCCGCCTGCTCCGGCCCAGCGTTGTCTCACGCACGGTCAGGCGGAGTTCCTCTCCCAGCGGGCCATCGGTCTCATGTCCGACTTCCGAGAGGGCGGCGTCGAGGCCCAGCCCCGCCTCGACGGTCGTTACGATCAGGTCAACCGCGTCCGGGAGCGCCTTCAAGAGCGCCCGTTTGCGCGATGCGACGCGCACCCGTAGCCAGTACAGGGGCATTACCGCCAGTGCGAGGCCGGCGACCATCACCGCAATCACCCGCAGCGGGCCGCCTCCAGCCGAGATGCCGGCGATTGCGACGAAGACACCGCCGGCCATCGCCACTGCCTGGATCGTTAGCATCCCATGCAGACTCGCAGGCTCCCCGGCCAGCATCAGGCGGTACTCAATCCCACTGACCCACGATCCGGGGAGCAGGCGCGCCACGAGGCCGCGGACGCGCTGTGCGAGCGGGACACCGACGCGCGCGGCGAAAGGTTCCGCGAGCAGCTCGCCCCGGTCGGCCTGGCCGGTGCGCTCCAGCCGGTTCAGCCGGTGAGGCATCGTTGAGGTCCGCGCGCCGAACAGCGAGAACACCCCGATAAAAGCGGCCGCCGCCCCGCACAGGATGGCAAGCACGATCATCGCTACACCTCGATCGTCATGATTTTTCGCATCGCAACGAAGGCCACCAGTTCCATGGCAGCCCCTGCTGCAAGGAACACTCGCCCCAGGGGCTCCTGCCACAGTGGCGAAATGAACTCCGGGTTCACCACCAGGAAGAATCCGACCACCCACGCCGGCAGCAGCCCAACGATCATCCCGCCAAGCCGCTGTTGAGCCGTGAGGGCCGTGATGTGTCCCCGCAACTCCTCGCGCTCCCGCATGGTGCTGGCGACGCTATCGAGGATCGCGGCAAGGTCGCCGCCTACCTTTCGGTGGATCTCCAGCGCCCGCGCCACGATCCGCAGATCGTTGCTCTTCACACGGGCGACCATCGCGGCCACGCCCGCCTCGAAAGAGCCTCCCACCCGCGACTGGTCGATGATGAGGCCGAATTCGCCTGCGAGCGGGTCATCCATTTCGCGGCTCACCGTCTGGACCGCCTCCATCACGCCGAAGCCGCTGCGAAGCGAAGTCGCCATCACCTGCAACGCCACGGGGAGCTGCTTATTGAAGAGTTCGAGCCGCCGCCGCGCCCGGGAACGCACCCACAATTCAACCGCCACGACTCCCACGGCGCCAAACAAGAGCCCGATGAGGATCATCCCGGATGTCAGAGTCACCAGCGCGGTTAACCCGGCGAACGTGACCACCAGCACCAGGAGATACTCGCTGACCTTTAACGGCAGATCCGCCTGTTCGAGGAGAGCTGCCCGGGAAGCGACCCAGCTGTACTTGCGCAGAACGGCGCTCACGCGGGCGCTCCCCGCGACCGCATCGTCCTTGAGAAGCCCCATCGCCGCCAGGTCACGCGGCTTCTCGTCGACGCCTCCGCGCTGCAGGGTGACGGTCCGGGCGGCGACCCTGCGCTGGCTGTAGGAGAACTGTCCCGTCAGTGCACCGACGCCCACGAACACACTCAGTGCGCCGAACAGGCCAGCCAGCGCGGCGATCACCGCGTCGCTCCGTCGAGAAACAGTTCCGGTTGAAGCTGGCAGCCCATGAGCATGAGCTGTTCGGAGAACGTTGGGCGCAACCCGGTCGGCCGGTAGCGTCCGATCACCTGGCCGCCTTCGCCAATCCCCTCGGGCTTGAACACGAAGAGGTCCTGCAGGGTCACCGTCGAGCCCTCCATGCCGGTCACCTCGCTCACGCGGACGATGCGGCGGACGCCGTCGGGGAACCGCTGGAGCTGGATGATCAGGTGCAGCGCCGACGCCACCTGTTCGCGAATTGCGGTCACCGGGAGTTCCACCCCGGCCATCAGGACCATGTTCTCGATGCGGGCGAGGGCATCCCGGGGGCTGTTGGCGTGGACGGTCGAAAGCGACCCTTCGTGGCCGGTGTTCATTGCCTGCAACATCTCGAAGGCTTCCGCCCCGCGGATTTCCCCGATGATGATCCGGTCCGGGCGCATGCGAAGCGCATTCCGCAGGAGGTCGCGCTGGGTGATGGCGTGCGCGCCGGTCATGTCGGGCGGCCTGGCCTCCATCTTGATGACATGCCGCTGTTGGAGCGCCAGTTCCACGGGGTCTTCGATGGTCACAATCCGCTCGCTCCGCGGGATGTAGGCCGAGAGCGCGTTGAGGAACGTCGTTTTGCCGCTACCAGTACCGCCAGAGATGAGGATGTTCAGTTTGTACGTCGTGCAGGCACCCAGGAACTCGGCCATTCGTTCGTCGAGGGTTTTCGCCACAATGAGGTCTTCGATCCGGTAACGGTCGCGCCGGAACTTCCGGATCGTAATTGTCGAATGCACCGGGGTCGCAGGCGGGATCGTGATGTTCACGCGTGAGCCGTCACTCAGGCGCGCGTCAACCATCGGCGTGCCTTCGTCGACTCGCCTCCCGATTTGAGAAAGGATGCGCTCCGCCACGCGCCGCACGTGCCCGTCGTCGCGGAAGGTGATGTCGCTGGGATGAATGACACCGTCGCGCTCGAAGTACACCTGGTCGGGCGCATTCACCATCACTTCGGTGATGCTGAGGTCGTCGACCAGCGCCTGGATGGGGCCGAGCCCGAGAACCTCGTCCGCAACGAGCGAAACCAGCCGCTGCCGAACCTCGCCGTAAACGGGGTAGTCCCCGGTGGCGATGAGGGTGGCGATCGTCTCTTCCACCAGCTTGCGCGCCTCGCCAGGCGCGGCCGCGGCGAGCTTGTCCGAATCCAGGCTGTTGATCATCGCCTCGTGCAGTGCGGCAACCATGGTTGGGATGTCCGGGCCGGTCGACGGCTTGAGCACGGGCCGGGCGCTGGCCGACATCATGCTGGCCAGGCCGTCGCGCGCGCCGCCGAACCGGAGGCCGGCTCCCCCGTCGCTTCTGAGCGAGTCACTCATCGTTGGCTCCGTGTCATTCGGTCCCATCTAATTCCGCGATCCGGCGGGGATGAGTCTCCGGAAGAAGCCCCTGCTCTCGCGCGCGGGGGCATCGCGCCCGGTGATTTTGCCCGCGAGGCCCGTGAGGTTCGATGCAGCGCGCGACTTCGGTCGGGCCAGCACGACGGGCAGGCCGATCTGCGTCGCCATCGTCATCTGGGAGTCGTGGGGGATCTCCCAGAACACCTTTTTTCGTAGCACCCGTTCGATGTCGGCCGCGCGAATTGTGTTGGCGCCGTTCGGGTGGTTCACCGTCAGAAAGAGCCGCTCGTCCGGGAAGCCTTCACTTTCCAGGACATCCAGGATGAACGACGTGTCCTTAATGCTCGCCATGTCCACACTCGTCACCACCAACACCTGCGTGGCAACCTCCAGCGCTGCGCCGACGATGTCGTTGAACGCCCCGGGCGTATCGAGGATTACATAATCGAACATCCGGCTGGCGAACCGCGCGAGCTCCTTCACGTCCTCAGCCTGCACCTGCCTCCAGTCGTTCGGGTGCTTGGGCGATGGGAGCACGAACACTCCCGAGGAGTGCTCGACCAGCGCGGACTTGAACGTGGCCCGGTCGAGCGTGGCAACCTGGGCGGCCATCTCGGCGACGGTCACAGCGGGTTCGATATCGAGCATGATCGCGACGTCGCCAAAGCGCGTGTCCAGGTCCATCACGAGCACGGAGTTGTCCGTGTCACGCGCGATGGCGGTGGCGATGTTGGTCGTGATGGTGGTCTTGCCAATGCCGCCCTTGGCGCCGAACACCGTGAGGATGGTGCCCGCCGCCTGTGGCTGTGCGGCATTCGTGCCAGGCCCCGTCTCCACCGTCCGCATCACCGCCTCGATGGCCGCCAACAGCTCTCCGACCTTGAACGGGTGCACGAGCAGGTCGCGCGCGCCCGCGTGCATCACTTGCCGGACCAGCGGCAGTTCCGTCGAACTCGAATAGGCGATGACCGGCGCGTTTGGCCGGATCCCCCGGACCGCCTCAACCGTCTGGATGGCCCGGGCTATCGGTTCCTCGATGGATGCCAGGATGAGGTCCGGCTTGAGTTCCTCCGCGAGCGAGGCCGCCTCCACGCCATAGCCGCAGTCAGCCACCACCGCCAGGCGCGCCGGCGTGAGCATCGCCTGCAGCTCCTGCCGGAAGATCGGGTCTTCGTCGATGATCATCACCAGTGGGTTGCGTCCCATACCAGCCTCCCTTCCTCGTCCCGGGTCTGTCATCGACGCAACGCGTCGATGATGAGCTGCTGGAACGTGGGGTCCGCCAGCGAGAGGAACGTCGAGTCCTCGGTCTCGACGATCTCCGTATCGCCGGGTGCCCGGACCACCAGCCGGATCTTCCCTTTGGTTTCGGTCAGCAGCACTTGCTGGGTGGCCGCCGGCGTCAGCGCCAGGGTGACGACCGTGCCCTCAGGTTCGGGGTCTGGCTGATCCACCGGCGAGCCCTCAGCTTTGGCGTCGGTCGCGGTCCCTCCATCCACCGGGGCGAGCTGCCGTTCGAGGCTTTGCTCGACCGCGAGCACCTGGATGTTCTGCGCGATCGTGAATGCGCGGGTCTCGGTGAACTCTTTGTCCGTGATCAAGTCCTTGTACTGCACGTCGACCACCGCAACCACATCGACGCGGTCTCCGGGGCGGATGAGTCCGCCCGGGCTGATGACCTTGTCGACTTTGACGCCCATGGCGCGCATCCCCTGCGGGACGATGTAGCTCAGCCCGAGGTCGCTCCGCTCGGACGCCAGCTTCTCCTGGACCAGCTGTTCGCCGGCGTAGATCGGGATGCGCGCAACGCGTCCGACGTCAAGCGTGCTATCGGAGTACGCGCCCCCGAGCAGGGCGTTCGCCGGCACCTTGGTCAGCTGGAGCATGTCGGCGGTGATCTCGGCGCGAGCCTCGATGTCCTGCTTCGCGGTCACCACGGTCGTCTCCGCGCCACCGGTGGCCGTGCTGACGAGCGGTTCGTCGTCGCTTCCGCGGAGGGCGGCGAAGACGAGTAGCCCGGTAAGCACCGCAAGCACGGCTGCGAGCAACAGCCCGAGCCGGCTGCTGCCGCCGAGTGCGAAGGTTCGTGCTTGGGTCATGGCTGGTCCTCCGACGGGGATTGGGGGTTAGTCAATGAGCTGAATGATTTTCAGCAGGGCGAGGTCCGGGTCGTACTCGCCCGTTGGCAGGTCGTAACGGGTGCTGACAGGGGCGTAATGAAATTCGATGAACCGGCCGGTGATAAGGCACTGATTCTGGCCACCCTGGCGGCAGGTGGGATTTGGCCCGAAGACGGTGCTCTCGTCCACCAGGAAGTAGGCAAACTCACGCAGCCCTGGGTCGTCGCCCACGACGTCCAGAGGGCATGTGCCATTGCAGCCCTCCCATGTCGTTATCACCGGCACTACGATGATTGCGGTGGGCTGGGTGTCCGGGTAGTCGGGAAATGAGCCGAGGCCGGCTCCATCCAAGGGGTTGCACTCGGGTCTCACGTATTCCTTG
>CAUJEQ010000128.1 GCA_963169135.1 Chloroflexota bacterium | reverse complement strand
GGGGTTCATCGACAACCGGGTGCGGACGACGGCGCGGATCATCGGCAAGAAGTACGGGTTCGAATACGGCGAGCATTTCCGGCGGGTGCGTTGGGGCGGGACGGAGCGGATGGCGGGGCCGGGGGGTGTGCCGGAGGAGGCCTTTTAGGGAGGAGGGAGGGGGGAGGAGTCGCCCGCGGTCAGAGGCGCGCTCAGCAACCCAGATCCGACCGTGAGGGAGGTGCGCTTTCAGCACACCCGCAACGGTGACAGTCCAGCGCCAATCGTTGCCGCCGAAGACATAGATCCGACCGCCAGGGAGGTGCGCCTTCGGCACACCCGCAACCCTGACAGTCCAGGCGCGCGGAGATCGGGGAGTGTGTACTGACACCCAGGGGCGGGAGTCACTGCACACCTCCCTCGCGGTCGGCTCCAAGCATTGGAGGGTTGGGGCAGGCCAACGCGCTCCCTTACCGCCTCTGGCGCCACGGCGGTCTTGGCGCTCCGCTCGTGGACATCCCACGCTCGTCCCATGTCCCCGCTCGAAACCCACATCTCGTCACTCACATCTCCCCGGTCCACGCATGCCGACGCACGTGCGTCGCAGTGCGTCGATCATGCGTCGGAGTGCGTCGCAAAGGTGGATTTTTTCTCCGCGCGACGCACTGGCCGCCGGACCCGAAACCCGGGGTTCGAGGCTCGCAACTCGATACCCACCGCACGCCACCGCACGTGCGGTCCCGTGCGGTGATCATGCGGTGGAGTGCGGATCCATGCTGAAAAAAGTTCGCCGGTCACCGCATACGCTGCCGCGGGCGGCGTGGTCTGCAAACAGCCATGCGTTTGCTGACCCGCGCGCCAATGACGAGCGTGGGTGGGCCGACGCGCGGGCCTGGGGGCGGTCGGCGTTCGGGGGAGTAGCAGCGCAGCGCCATTCCTGGCGCGCCTCGGATGGACGGTCGGTGCGGGTGTGGTCAGGCGGGGACGGCGACGCCGAGGAACTCGAGGATGGCCGCGTTGTACTCGTTCGGGTATTCGATGCAGCCGAGGTGGGCGCCGTCGAGTACCTGGAGTTTGGAACCGGGGATGAGCTTGTTGAGCTTTTCGGAGTTGCGCGGGGGGACGAGGATGTCGTCCTTGCCGGTGACGATGAGCGTATCGGCCTTGATGTTGCCGAGGCGGGCGGTGGCATCGAACCCGAGGACCGCCTGCGCCTGGCGGATGAAAGCGTGGTCCTGCTGGGGGTAGGGGTTGTTCACGGAGTTCTGGATGGAGCGCTCGTAGCGTTCTTCGTCGTCGAGCAGGTCCGCGGTGTACAGATAGGGGGCGCGGGAGCGGACGATCTGTTCGCGGCTCATGTTCGAACGCTGGACGTTGATCCAGTTGCCCACGACAACGCGGCCGTACCCGTCGACGCCGGGTGCGGTGGAGAGAAGGATGAGACGGTCCACGCGGCCGGGGTACTTGAGGGCGAACTCCTGGGCAATGTAGCCGCCCATGCTGAAGCCAAGGATGTTGGCCTTCTGAATGTTGAGCGCATCGAGGAGGGCCGCAAGGTCGTCGGCCATGCCGGCGATGGTGTACGGGCGGTCGGGCGCGCCGCTGCGTCCGGCGCCGCGGTTGTCGTACGTGATGACGCGAAAGTGCTTCGCGAGCGCAGGGGCGGTGAGGGCCCAGCCCTGGAGGTCGCCGCCGAGGCCCATGAAGAGGACGAGCGGGTCGCCGGACCCGGCCTCTTCGTAGTAGGTGATGATGTCGCGCGTCGGCACGTACGGCATGGCATGTTCCTTAGTTCGAGTGAGCGTAGGCCCGCGGGCGGCACGAAGGAGCGCGCGAACCGGGCCGATCCTACCGCGAACGCGCGCTTCGCGCCCGGCATGCGTAGACTCCGGGGCATGCCTTACCTGGAACGGCCGGGCGCGCGCATCTACTACGAAGTCTCGGGCTCGGGACCGGCGCTGGTGTTCGCGCACGGGCTGGGCGGCAACCACATCTCGTGGTGGCAGCAGGTGCCGGCATTCAACAACCGCTACACCTGCGTGGTGTGGGCGCACCGGGGGTTCGCGCCATCGACGGAGGAGCCGGGCGGACCGGGCGCGGCGGCGTTCGCGGCCGACCTGGAGGCGCTCATCGACCACCTGGGGGTGGCGGACGTGCGGCTCGTGGCGCAATCGATGGGCGGGTGGACGTGCCTTGCGTATGCGCTGCGGCACCCTGAGCGCGTGCGGGCGCTGGTCATGTGCGATACGACGGGGACGCTCGCCCACCCGGGATTTGAAGCGATCTATGCGGCGCGGCCGCCGGGGCGGGAGCAGGCATTGTTCGAACGCGGCATTCACCCGGCCGGCGGCGAGCGGATGGCGGCCGAGCAGCCGGCGGTTCACTACCTCTACTGGCAGATCAACAACCTGGCTTCGGGGCTGGACAAGGACGCATTGCGAAACCAGCTGGTCGCGTTGCGGACAACGCCGCCGGACGCGCTGGCTGCCCTGCGGATGCCGGTGCTCTGTATCGCGGGGGAAGAGGATGTGGTGATCGCGCCGGAGTCGGTGCGGCTGCTGGCGGAGAGCGTGCCGGACGGGCGGTACGTGGCGATCCCGAGGGCGGGGCATTCGGTGTACTTTGAGCGGGCGGAACAGTTCAACCGGGTCGTCGGGGAGTTCCTCGACGAGGCCGAAACGAGGGGGCAGCGATGATTGGCAACGTCGAACAGGATGCGTTCATCCGCTCGATGAAGTGGTGCACGGTGACGACGCTCCGGCAGGACGGGAGCCCTTCGGCCTCGGTGTTGTTCTTCGGGCTCGATGGCGACGAGATCCTCCTGAGCACGACGAAGGACCGCCTGAAAGCGAAGACGCTGCAACGGGACCCTCGAATCGCCGTGACAGTGCTGGACGAGGGCGCGCCCTACCGGTACGTCAGTGTCGAGGGCACAGCGCGCATTCAGGAAGACCAGATCGCGGCAGGGCACGTGCTGGTGAACCGGGCGATGCGCGGGATCCCGGACTGGGTGCCGCCGCCCGGGTTCGAGGAGACGCTGCGGGAGGCCGGGCGGGTGCTCATCCGGGTGACGCCGGAGCGGGTGAGCGGGGTCGTGCGGCGCGGCTGAGCGCGGCTACTGCACGCGGTCGGCGGTCTGGCGGTTGAACTGCTGGGCGCCGACGGCCAGGCACGCGAGTGAGAACGCGCCAAGCACCCCCAGCGCGACGAGGATGTCACCGTCCCAGCCCTTGATGATGGGCAGGCGCATCGCCTCGATGGCGTAAGTCAGCGGGTTCAGGCGGGCGACGATCTCCATCCAGCGAGGGAGGGCATCCACCGGGACGAAGGCGTTGCTCATGAACACGAGCGGCAGCGTGATGAAGCCGGTGATCGCGAAGAACGTCCCATGGCCCGGAACCCAGTACGCGAGCGCCGAAAAGGACGCCGTGACGGCCAGCGAAAGCAAACCCGCAGTGACCAGGATGATGACGACCGCGAACGGCCCAAGTTCGAACGAGACGCCGGCAAGCAATGCGACCACGACCAGGGCGGCGACCTGGAACGAGGCGAGCACGAACTGGTAGACGAACCGGCTGACTATGATCGAGCTGCGGGAGATCGGCATGCTCATGAGCTTGTCGAGGTAGCCGCCTTCCTTGTCCCACATGAGTGGCATGGCTGCGGCAACGCCTCCGCCCACGACGGTGAAGGCGACGATGCCCGGGAGGGTGAACCCGGTGTAATCGCTCGTGCCGATGACCTGGCGGTCGACGGCGCGGCCGATGCCGCTGCCAAAGAAGATGAGCCAGATGGCGGGCTGGGCGACGCTGAACACGAGGTTGAGGCGCTCGCGGCCGAGCTCGATGAACCAGCGTTTGGCCAGGGCGGCCACCTCCTGGGCCCAATCGGAGATGGCGGCCGTGGTGGACTCGCGGGTGGCGGGTGTTTCGCGGGCAATGGCCTGTTCGGTCATGCGGTGACCTCCTCTTCGCGGAGTTCCCGGCCGGTGTGGAGAAGGAAGACGTCGTCGAGGGTGGGCCGGGTGTAGGTGACGGTTTCGAGGGGGATGGAGCGCGCGGCGGCGATCCCCATCAGGGCGGGGAGGGCTGCGGCCGCATCGGTGACGTGAGCGTGGAGCTCGCCGGCCTCGGAGACGGCGTGGCGCTGGAGCCAGGTCTGCCCGGCGATGGCCGCGGCCAGCGGCGCCGGCTCGGCAGTGGTCACCTGGATGACGTCGGCACCGACAGCGCGTTTGAGGTCCGAGGGGGTGCCAGTCACGACGACGCGGCCGCGATCGATAATCGTGAGGCGGTCGCAGAGGCGGTCGGCCTCATCGAGGTAGTTGGTTGCGAGGAGGATGGTGACGCCCTGGCGGCGCAAGTCGTGGATGTAGTCCCAGACCTTGTGGCGGGACTGGACGTCGAGGCCGAGGCTCGGCTCATCGAGGATGAGCAACTGGGGGCGGTGGAGGAGGCCACAAGCGAGGTCGAGGCGCTTCTGCATACCGCCGGAGTACTGGTTGAACTGGCGGTCGGCATGCGGGAGGAGGCCGACCAGTTCGAGGAGTTCCTCGGCGCGGGCGCGGACTTCGCGGCGGGGGACGTGGTAGAGGGAGGCCTCCATCTCGATGCACTGGCGACCGGTGAGCAGGTTGCGGGTAGGGGAGATCTTCTGCATGACGTAGCCGATGCGGCGACGGATCTCCTGGGGGTGGGTCATCACATCGAAACCGCAGACGCGAGCGGTGCCGCCGGAGGGGGCAAGGAGGGTGGCGAGGATGCGAATGGTGGTGGTTTTGCCGGCGCCGTTGGGCCCGAGGAGTCCGAAGATCTCGCCGGCTTCGACCTGGAGGTCGAGGTCGTCGACGGCGCGTGTGGAGCCGAAAGAGCGTACGAGGGCGTGGGCTTCGATCATGGCGGTCATAGGCGGGCACCGGCGGCTTCGAGGAGAAGGGCAACGCGTTTCGGGGCTGTGGCGCGCCAGGCCTCGGTGAGAAGCATCTCCACCTGGCCCCAGTCAACATCAGGCAGGTCGATGCGGAGGCCGATCCATCCCTTGTGACCGACGTAGGGCGGCACGAAGAAGCGGCCGGGGTCGGCATCGACGAGGACGCCCTGGGCTCCGGGCACACCCTTCATCACGAGCGCGATGCGGCCGTCGTCGTGGTGGTTGTTGAGGAACCAGCAGAAGGTCTTGTCGCGCACCTTGAAGGCTGAGTGCTCGGGGTTGTGGTCGCTGCTTTCAGTGGTCTCGGGAAGGGCGAGCGCTATCCGGCGGGTGAGTTCTCGGAGTTTTTCTGCCATTTGCGAAGAATACTCTGGTCGCGCAAGGTCCGGGACAGGGAGTCAGTCGGCGCCGGCGGCAACCGCGCGGGCTGCGGGGGCGACTGCGCCAGCGCTGCGGAGCGCCGGGCGGAGGAAAATCACGCTACCCGTCACGGCAAGGGTGCTCCAGGCCAGCACAGGGAAGATGACGGGCAGTCCCCAGACTTCGCCGGCCGCGCTGGCAGGGAAGCCGCCGAGCATGGAGAGGCCCATGGCGAGCGGGAAGAGGCCCATCACGCGGCCGCGCATTTGCTCGCTCACCGTCTGTTGGACGATCGTGGATGACGAGACCATGGTGCCGACCATCGCGAAGCCGAGGCCGAAGTTCGCCGCCGCGGTCAACAGGATGATGCGGGAGTGGGCGAAGACGATCGCAGAGGTGGCGAAGAGGAGCACGGCCAGGCAGAGGCTGACGCCTCGCCCGGCCAATTCCTTGCGGAAGACGAAGAAGAAGGAGGCGCAGAAGGTGCCCAGGCCCCAGGTCATCGCCATGAAGCCGAACTGGGTGGTACTGAGACCAAGCACCTCGGTCATCCAAACGGGGCCGAGGGTGGCAGGGCCGGGCATCCCGAGCACCTGTACGGCGATGACGATCACGATGACGGCGAAGATGGTGGCATCGCTGCGGGTGTAGACGAGGCCCTCGCGGATGTTGCCGAGGACGCCGGTGGCGCGGTTCGCCTCGCCGCGGCTCTGGAAGCGCAACATCGCAATCAGCGGGATAACGAAGAGCCAGGCGAGGAGCGTGAGCGCATAGACCTTTCCGGCATCCATCTGGTCGTTCAGGAAACCGACGAGGGGGAGGGCGAGGGGGAAGGTAACCTGCTGGGCGACCATCTGGAGGGTGATGGCGCTGGAAAGGTCCTGCATGCCGACGATGGCTGGAGTCGCGGCGGTGCGGGCGGGCTGGTCGACGGCCATGTTGCCGGCGGCGAGGAAGGTGAGCACGAGCAAGACGGCGATGTTGGCCTGCCCGAGGGGCTCGAAGATCATGAGGAGCGCCACACCGGCGCCGATGGCAAGCGAGACGAGCTGGCAGGCCATGAGCACGCGGCGGCGCTCGTAGCGGTCGGCAAAGGCTCCGCCCAGGAGGCCAAAGAGGAGCATGGCGGAGCCGCGGCTGGCTGCGAGCAGGCCGACGAAAAGGACGGAATGGCCGGGGTAGCGATCCTGGATCCAGAAGACCTGGGTGAGGAACTGCATGGGCATGACGAAACTGACGGCGGCCGAGCCGGCGAGCAGCAACCGGAACTCCCGGTGGCGAAGGGCTCCGCGATTCATTCGGCGGAGTATAGAGCCGGGTGGACTCTCGCGGGCCGCCGGGTTCAGTCGCGGGCGATGGCGGGGAGGAGCACACCGAAAGGAAGGGGCGGCGGTGACAAGTCTTCGATTTCGAACTCGATGGTGCAGTCCATGACCTCGCACGCGGTGAGGAGGTCATCGAGGAGTTCGAGATCCATGCGGGAGCCGTTGTTGAGGGTGCCAGCGGCGACGCCCTGGGTGTGGATGCCGACGACCTTCGCGAAGTGGGGCCCATCGGCAAGCGACCAGATGGCTGAACCGCTCTGGCCGGGTGCGGTATCGATGTCATAGAAGAGGCGGAAGTCTTCGACGACCTCGAAGAACGCGCGGGAGAGGCCCCACATGGTGCCCAGGTCTTGATCGGCGGGATAACCGACGATGGCCGGTTCAAAATCGAGCGCGCGAAGGGTGTCGTCGCCGAGGACTGCGACAGGCATCCAGCCGGCGCCGGCGGAGAGGGAGTCATCGGGGAGCTTGATGACTCCCCAGTCCCATTCGACGGAGCCGGTCTCGGCGTAGAGGTCGGGGACCCACCAGTCCTCTGCGTAGTCCCAGCCGAACGGCTCGAAGTCGCCATCCTTGCCGGGTACGAGCCGGTATCCATCGGCCGCCCAGGTGCCGAAGTCGGCATCCCAGAGGCAGTGGCCGGCCGTGAGGACGGCGTCGGGACCGATGAAGGTGCCGCTGCAAGAGCCAAAGGGCTCGCCGAACTTGTCGAGGAGTTCGATGAAGACCATCGCGCTGAAGGGATAGAGGGTCGTATCGGCGATCTGGCCGCGTTCGTCCTGGCCGATGATGGACTGGCCGCTTACGGGGACATCGCCATCGCGGGCCGAGGCGAGGCCTGGCAGAAGAGCAGCCGCGAACAGGAGGAACAGGGCTGGGCGGTGGAAGGGACGCATCGCCGTAAGTCTCGGATGTTCACGCCAAGTGCGCGAGCACTCGGACGATGGGGAAACCAGGGGACGAAGGCGACGTAGACCGGGATGGACAGGGATTTGTATAGTCCGCGGGCGCGCCCGGCAGGGGCGCGGGGGGGAAACGTGGACGTAGCCTGGGACGAGCTGGCAGAGGACTTTCACCGCATCACGAGCCGGGTGGTGTGGTGCACCGTGACGACGGTGGACCGCAAGGGAAGGCCGCGCGCGCGGATCTTGCACCCGGTGTGGGACGGCCAGACAGGCTGGATCGCGACCGGGCGGAATACCCTGAAGGCGAAGCACATCGCGAACAACCCGTATGTGTCGTGCAGTTACTGGGACCAGGAACACGAGCAGGTGTACGCGGAATGCAAAGCCCAGTGGGACGACCGGCCGGAGGCGAAGCAGTGGCTCTGGGAGCTGCTGAAGAACACGCCGCCGCCGGTTGGCTACGACCCGGCGATGTTCTGGCCGGGTGGTCCGCTGGATGAGTCGTTCGGGGCGCTGAAGCTCGAACCGTGGCGCGTCCAGGTCTGGAACCTACAGGAGATGGCCAGCGGGAAGCCGGCGCGGGTATGGCGGCCCTGAGGCCGGGAGCGCCTATTGCGTGGCGGTGGCCGCCGGAGTCGTGGTGGTGGCGCCCGCGGGCGGCGTCGTGCCTGCCGGGCCGGGCAACTTCAAGACCTGGCCGACCTCGATCGCATCTGCATCGGCAAGGCCGTTGAGTTCGACGATCGCGGCAATGGTGGTCCCGAAGCGGTCAGCGATGTCCCAGAGGGTATCCCCGGCCACGACGGTGTAGGTCTCCGGAGTGGTGGTGGTTGGCGTGGGTGCTGGGGTGGGTGTTGTGGCGACGCCAGCCGGGGTCGTCGCGGCGGCGGACGGTTCCGTCGGCGTGGCGGTGTTTTCGGGGCGCTGGCCTGGGGGAGTGCCGCCGCCGCCGCAAGCCACGAGGGTGCTGGACAGCGTGACGATCAGGATGAGGCGTCTCACTCTGCCACCTCCTTTGCGACCGGAGGGTATGTGATTGCGCTATCGGCTGTAAATGACCGTCTTAACCGTGGGAGGAGTGTTCGGCGGGCGGTTCGGCCCATTTCGCCGTCCACTCGTCGATAGTGGTGACGATGGACTCGAGCTCCCGGCCTTTTTCGGTGAGGTGGTATTCGATGCGGACGGGGACTTCGGGGTAGACGCTTCGGGTGACGATGCCGGCGGCTTCAAGTTCGCGCAGGCGCTCGGAGAGGAGCCTGTCGGAGAGACCGGGAACACGGCCAAGGATCTCACCGAAGCGGACGGAGCCAGAGAGCATGGACCGGATGATGGACCCGGACCAGCGGCGGCCGATCAACTCAACGGTCGCCTGGAAGGCGGGGCAATAGGGCGAGACCTCGGCTTGGGGGGCAGTGTCCGTGCTCATGGATTCAGTCTATCACGGTCGGTGCTTCTCTTCTGTAGCCTACTTGACAGTTGGAAGTTACCACCTGTACATTAGTAATAGAGCGTAGCTCACATACAACAAGTAAGGGGTAAGAAAGAATGACCTGGAACCTTGACCCGGCCCACAGCGGCCTGCAGTTCGCGGTGAAGCACATGGTGATCTCGACAGTCCGAGGAAGCTTTGGCGAGTTCGAGGTCGACGCGGAGATCGACGAGGCGAACGTGGCGAATTCCCGGGCGACGGTGCGGATCGACGCGGCGAGCCTGACGACGGGCAACGCGGACCGCGACGCGCACTTGCGTTCGGCCGACTTCTTCGACGTCGAGGCGCACCCGGCGATCGTGTTCGAATCGCGCGGTATGGAGCAGCGTGGCGGCGACGACTACCGAATCACAGGCGACCTGACCATCCGTGGCATCACCCGAGCCATTGTGCTGGACGGGGAGATCCAGGGGCCAGTGAAGGACCCGTGGGGCGGTTTGCGGTTCGGGCTGAGCGCGAGCGGGAAGGTGAACCGCAAGGAGTTCGGGCTGAACTGGAATGCAGCGCTCGAAGCCGGCGGCTTCCTGGTCGGCGACGACGTGAAGCTGACGATCGAGGCTGAGCTCGTGAAGGCGGCGGCACCGGAGCTTGTAGCAACGGCCTGAGGACGGACCCGGGGGCGAGGGCGGACTCGCCCCCCGATCAGGTCGCCAGGGTCGACTGGAGGGTCGCGCGAAGCGTCTCGAGGTCGAACGGCTTTTGAAGGAAGCCAGCGGGCGGATGGTCCGTAAGGCTCTCGATGGCGGTCTCGGGCGCGTAGCCGCTCATCAGGACCACAGGCACGTTCGCGTTGATCTGCTTGAGCTCGCGGTAAGTGGCCTCGCCGCCGATGCCGGGCATCGTGAGGTCGAGCAGGACGCAGGCGTACTGGCCGGGCGAGCGGGAGAGGTGGACGAGGGCGGTTTCGCCGTCGTGTGCCGCGTCGGCTTCGTAGCCCCAGAGGGCCAGGGCGCGGACGAGGACACTGCGGACGGCGTCCTCGTCATCGACGACCAGGACTCGCGGATTATTCGAGTTGGAACGTTCATCCGGCACGGTTGATCAACAGTATGCAATTGTTCTTCAACTAATTGCGATACGCGCGCTCACAGGAGTTGCCCGGACTGCGGTTTCGCCGGGGTGGCGAATGGCGGAGAATCGAGGAACGACAACAACCGGGGGGACGAGATGGGCGACTGCATAGTTGAGCGCGACGGCGGGGTAATGGTGATCCGGTTCAACCGGCCGGACCGAATGAACTCGCTCGGCGGGACCCTGCTGGAAGAACTGAACGCCGCGCTGGACGAGGGGCGGGCGGACGACCGGGTTCGGGCCTTCATCGTGACTGGCGAGGGACGAGGCTGGTGCGCGGGGGCCGACCTGCAGGCGCAGGGCAGTACACGCCCGAACGAGAACAGCAAGCGTTGGAACGCGCTCGACCCCATCGGACAGGTCGGGCGCACGATCATGAACATCCACCATTGCGACAAGCCGATCGTCGCTGCGGTGAACGGCGTGGCTGTCGGCGGCGGGTTCGGGTTCTGCTCGGCGATGGACGTGCGGATTGCGAGCGAACAGGCGCGCTTCAGCACGGTGTTCATCAAGCGGGCGCTGGCGCCGGACTGCGGGCTCTCGTACTTCCTGCCGCGGCTGGTGGGGCCGGAGCGCGCGGCGGAGCTGTTCTATTCGGGGCGGATGGTGGATGCGGGCGAGGCGCTGACCCTGGGGATTGTCTCGAAGGTTGTTGCGCACGAGAGCCTGATGGATGCTTCGATGGAGTTCGCGGCGGGGATCGCGAAGGCGCCGCCTTCGGCGATGACGTTCACGCGGCGGGCACTGAAGCACTCGCTCTCGGCGACACTCGCAGACCAGCTGGAGTTCGAATGGGTGAACCAGAAGGCATGCCTGGCGAGCCCGGAGTTCCGGGAGGGCGTGCAAGCGTTCCTGGAGAAACGGGAGCCGGACTTCGGGAAGTTCTAGAGGGAGGAGGGACGAGGGAGGAGTCCTCCGGCCCGGGGGCCCGCAGAGCCTTCGAGCAAGGTCGCAGGGGCGTATGGTCGTACGCCCCTATCCACGGGTGCCCCTCTCCCGCGGGTCGGAGGGCGTTCGGGGGCGACGCGGTGCGCCTGCGATTGCCGGCCATCGTGCGTGTCCCCTTGCTGACGGGCGGGGTTCGTCGCCGGGATGGGCGCGTGGCACCGCGCGGAATCGCGAATGGACCGGGTCGGGTGCGCGGTTGTGGGGATCGGGGCGCGGGCGCGGTCAGAGGAGGGGGAGGAGGTCGGCGGCGCCGCCGTCCATGAGGGGGATGGCTTCGATGCCGTGACGGCGGAGGTAGCTGGCCGCCATGGTCGAGCGCTGGCCGCTGGCGCAGACCACGAGCACCGGTCCGGGGTCGATTTCCTGGGCCCAGACCTGGATTTCATCGAACGGGGTGGGCCGGGAGCCGGGGAGGGGAATGTCGCGGTGTTCCTGTGCATAGCGCACGTCGAGGACGGGCACCGAGCGGCTGCGGATCATGCTGGCCGCCTCGGCGAGACCAACGGTGTGGAGCTGGACCGGGGGTTCAATCGTCCCGGCGGCGATGTAGCCGCGGACGTCTTCGTAGCCGATGCGAAAGAGGTCGGTGGTGACGCGGTCGGCCTGGGGACGGTCGTAGGCGACGAGGGCGATGGGTGCGTTGAACGGGATGAGCCAGCCGAAGTAGGCGAGCATGCTGTCGCTCTCCTCGATTTCGAGCGTGCCCGGGAGGTGCCCGGTGGCGTAGTCGCCGCGCGCCCGGACATCGACCCGGTAGACGTCAGCGCCGAGAGAGCCGAAGCCGCGGACATCGAGTCCCGCCGGGCGCGGTGGGGCACCGAAGACGCGCGCGCCTCTGCGGTTGATCGGCGCCATGTGGCGGTAGTAGCCGGGAATGGGCGAGGTGCTCCCGAGGTGGAGATCATGGAAGAGCTGGTAGGTGGCCGTCGCGAGCGCGGGGTTGCGCTGGAGCTCGGTGGCCATGGGGCCGCAACGCCCGAGATCGGCACCGGTGGTGCTACAGAAGGAGCCGGCGCCATGGGTGGGGAGGACGTCGGTCGGGGCGGGGACCAGGGCGCGTAGATGCTGGGCGGTGTCCCACTGGAGGCGGGTGAGCTGGTCGGTGTGGTCCGGGCCGAGGAGGTCGGTGCGGCCAACCGCGCCCATCAGGAGGGCGCCGCCGGTGAACGCGCCATGGACCGCACCATTGGCGTCCCTGGCGAGGTAGGCGGTGTGCTCGTAGGTGTGGCCCGGAGCCTTGACCGCCACCACCCGAGCATCGCCGACGGTGAGGACTCCGCCATCGGCGATTTGGCGGTGGGGAAACTCGAGCCCGGACTCCGCCGGGGCGACAATTTCGGCGCCGAGCGCAGCGAGTTCCCGGCCCCCGGAGATGTAGTCGTTGTGGACGTGGGTTTCGACGACGTAGCGGATGGTGGCGCCATGGGCATTGGCCGCCTTCACGAAGGGCGCAACGTCGCGCTGGGGGTCGATGACAGCGGCTTCCGTGCCGCTGACCAGGAGGTAGGAGGCATCGCCCAGGGATTCGGCAACGAACTGGTGGATCTTCACGAGGGCACCTTGTGTTTAGTTGGAGCCAGCGACGAGGGCCGCATCGGCGAGGACGCGATCGCGGATGCCGCCGCAGACGACGTCGCACAGTTCCGGGACGCTGGGGTCGGCGACGCTGTAGTAAGCGGAGGTACCTGCGGGGCGGCGGCGGACAACGCGAGCATCGAGCAACACGCGGAGGTGCTTGCTCACGTTCGCCTGGGAGCAGTGGGTCGCCTCGACGATTTCGCCAACCGTGGCCTCGCCCTGTTCCATGAGGTGGCGGAGGATGCGCAGCCTGTTGGAATCGCTGAGGACGCGGAAGCGGCCGGCGACGTAGTCGAGGAGTTCATCGGGAAGCCGGTTCATGGGCGCATTGTATAACTACATGCTCATGTATCGTCAATACCTCAGGCGTGGCTGTGACACTTTTGTGACAGGTTCGCCGGGACTTGGAGCAGGCGTGAGGGATAGGTTGCCGGGAGCGACAAAGTGCGACGAGGTGCCAAAATGCAGCCAACCAATTCAGCGACCGCAGCGCTTGCAGGTATGAGAGGAGACGAGCGGATGAGAGGCGACGGGCCGTCACTCCCGGGGAGGATCTTTGCCGTGGCGCGCCGCCGCCAGACGTACGCACAGTTGTTGTATGTGCTGGTGTCGTTCCCGGTGGGGATCGCGGTGTTCGTGGCGCTGGTGACGGTGCTGGCTGTCGGCGCGGGGATGGCGGTGACGGTGGTGGGGATACCGCTGCTGGTGGCAGCGATGTACGGCTGGTGCGTGGTGGCCGACCTTGAGCGCGTTCTATCGAACCTGATGCTCCGATCGGAGATACGCCCACTCCCGTTCGCAAGGGAGCGGGGAGCCCCGTGGGTGTGGCCGCGGTTGCGGCAACGGTGGGCCAACCCGTACACCTGGCGGAGCGTCGTGTTCGTGGCATTGCGGCTCCCTGTGGCAACAGCAGCGTTCGTCGTGGTGGCAGCCACGCTGGGTACGGCGGTCAACCTGCTCATTTCACCGGCGACTTACTGGATCGGCGAAGGGAACGATGTCATCGCGTGGCGGATCGACACGCTGGTTGAGGCCTTGATCGGCGCAGCGGTTGGCGCAGCCTTGATTTTCCCCGCGCTGCATGTCGTCAATCTCACGGCATGGGGGATGCGCAATCTCAACGAGTTCCTCCTCCAGTCACCGGAGGCAGGGGCGGGGGAGGAACTGCCCGGCTCGCTCGAGCGCGCGGCGGTGACGACGTTGCTCTGGCCAGGGTTGTTGGAAGCTCGCCATCACGAAGCACTGGCGCGGGCACGAACGTTGCAGTTCCGGGCCTGGGCCGGCCACACCGCCCTCTACCTCGTGACCATGCTGGCGCTGGTGGTCATCAATGGGGCGACCACGCCAGAAAGGTGGTGGGCACTCTGGCCGGCCTGGGGCTGGGGGATCGCGTTGGCGTTGCACACGGGGTACTACCTTGGCGGTCACCTTGGCGGTCACGCCGCGACGTACCTCATGAGCGTTTTGGGGTTCTTCGTTATCGACACGCTGTACACGGACCGGAGCTGGTTCTACTGGCCGATGATGGGCTGGGGCATCGTGGTGGCGGCGCACGCGTACGCGGTCTTCGGATTCAGCCGGATCCGCTCGACGCCCGCACTGGTCGCGCGCACATCCAGCGGAGGAGATGACGGCTGGAGGCCGACGCCGGCAGCCGGGATCGTTGTCGACGAGCCGATGCGAATGGTGCGGGTAGACGGTGAGCCGATCGAGGCGACGCCGCGGGAGTTCGAACTGCTCGCGCTTCTGACTGGAAACCCCGGGCGGCCGTTCAGCCGGGAGGAGCTGCTCGACCGGATCTGGAAGGACGACTATGAAGTGACCGACCGGACGATCGACACGCATGTGCAGCGCCTGAGGAAGAAGCTCGGGCCGCGGGCTGAGGCGATCCAGACGGTTTGGGGGATCGGGTACCGCTACCAGCCCTGAGGCGGGCGCCGGAGACGGGGGTATCCGTATACTGCGGGCACCCCACGTTTCGGCGACTCCGGCAAGGATCGAGGCCGGCCCGCGCTGGTAGAAGGAACTCGCATGAAGGCGATCGTGATCACGAAGCCGGGCGGCCCGGAAGTCCTGCAACTGATGGAGGTTCCGGAGCCCGTGGCCGGGCCGGAGGACCTCCTGGTGCGGGTCCACGCCACCGCGTTGAACCGGGCGGACATCCTCCAGCGGATGGGCGGGTATCCCCAGCCTGGTCCGAAGCCGGCGCACGACATCCCCGGGCTTGAGTTCGCGGGCGAAGTGGCGGCGGTTGGCGGGCGGGTCGAGGGCTTCGCCGAGGGCGACCGGGTGATGGGGTTGCTGACGGGGGCCGGGTATGCCGAAATGGTCGTGACCCACCACCGGCTCGCGATGAAGGTCCCGGATTCGCTTTCGTGGGCGGAGGCGGGCGCGACGCCGGAGGTGTTCATCACCGCGCACGACGCGCTGCTCCAGTGCGGGATGACGGCCGGAGACACGGTGCTCATTCACGCCGCGGGGTCGGGCGTAGGGGTGGCGGCGACCCAGATCGCAACGATGCTCGGGGCGCGCATGGTGCTGGGTACCGCCGGGAGCGACGACAAGATCGAGCAGGCGCGCGCGATCGGGCTGGACGTGGGCATCAACTACCGGACGCAGGATTTCGCCGAGGAGACACTGCGCGCGACGGGCGGCCGCGGCGCGGACGTCATCCTGGATGTCATCGGCGCGGACTACTGGGAGCGGAACATGAAGGCGCTCGCGCTCAAGGGCCGGATGGTGATCGTCGGACTGATGGGAGGGAACAGCACGACCGCAAACATCGGGGTGCTTTTGCAGAAGCGAGCGCAGGTCCGGGGCACGACGCTACGGGCGCGGCCGCTGGAGGAGAAAGCGCTGGCGACGCGGGCGTTTGAGAAGAGCGTGCTGCCGCACATCGCCTCGGGGCGGATCAGGGTGGTGGTGGACCGGGAGTTCCCGCTCGCCGAGGCCGCAGCAGCGCAGGAGTACATGGCGGCAAACGCGAACTTCGGGAAGGTCGTCCTGGCGGTGAGGTAGGACTGGCAACGAAAAGGACGGCGCTAATAAGGCCGCCCCGGGTGTGTGTTGCGAAAGGGAGGTCTACTCCGCGGCGACGGGCTCGGGTTCTGCCTCGGGCTCGGATTCGGCGTCTTTCTTCGCGCGTTCCATGTGCTCGAGGCCGGCCATACTGAAGCCGAGGTCCCCGAGTTCGCAGAGAAAGCTGCAGTACGTCAACCGAAGGGCGCTTGAGGACTTCGTCGGCATGTAGGCGAGGTTGCAGCGCTTGCAGCGCGGCATAGTCACCAGGTCCCCGATGTGCGCGGGTGGCGGCATCGGCATGGATTCGTCGCGGTCTTCGGTCATGGTGCTCATAGTGGCGATCCTTCCGGTCCGATCTACAGTATGCGCTCGTGCTCCACTATATGCGCGTGAAAGGAAAGGCATTCCTACGCGGCCCCAACATTCTGACTGCCGGCATGGGGCCTGGCGAACCGCGGGGGATACCTTGCAATCCTGTGAAATTCGGGGTGCGGCGATTGCCCGCCCCCCCGGGTGTTGTTACGGTGGTGATAACGATTCGTATACGGCCCATTAACGATGAGGCCGGAAGCGGAGGGGGCAACGCCCACCGTGGCAGTTGTGAAGCCGGCTGAAGACAAGCTCGAACAGCCCCGCCCGGGGTCTATCCGCTGGCGCATCGTCGCAGCGGAGCTGCTTGGCACTGCCCTGATCATGGTGGTGTACTTCCTGTTGAGGGGGATCCGCCCGCCGGACGTGGATGAGTCCGTGAGCCGGAGCCTGCAGTTGATCCGGTTCGAACAGCGGCTGGGCGTGTTCCAGGAAGTGCACTGGCAGGCGTTCTGGATCGACCACGGTTGGGCGATGCAGGTCGCGAACGTGGTGTATGCCTGGTTCCACTACCCGGTGATGGTGGTCATCGGCGTCTGGCTTGTGATCAAGGACCCGGTACGTTTCCGGTTCGTGCGGAATGTGATGCTGGTCTCGGCGGCGGTGGGCGTTGTGAGCTACTGGGTGCTCCCGGCGGCCCCGCCGCGCCTGATGGAGAGTTACGGGTACGACTTCGGCTTCATCGATACGGTGCACGGGCCCGCGAGCGAGGTGAGCTACTTCCAGCCGGGGCCATTCGTGAACGACCTGGCGGCACTTCCGAGCTTCCACTTTGGCTGGATCCTGCTGTCGTCGTTGGCCGTGTGGTACAACACGTCGAGCCGGACGGGGCGCGGGTTCGCGATTTTCATGTCGGTCATCATGTGGTGGGCGGTGACGGTGACGGGCAACCACTACTTCTTCGACATGGTGATGGGCGCGGTGGTGGTGGTGCTGTCGTGGATGCTGGTTTCGGCCCTGGGCGACATGCAGTTGCGGCATGCCTGG
>CAUJEQ010000127.1 GCA_963169135.1 Chloroflexota bacterium | reverse complement strand
TACCGGTAATACCGGTACCGCGAGCAGCGATGCTACAGCCACCTGGCTGTTCGTCGCACTCGGCCTCGGCGCCCTCGCCTTCGGCGTGGGTGGCGCGACCGTCGCTCGCCGCAGCCGCTCACCAGCGACCGCACTTCACTCAATCAAAGGACCCCGCTGCGGCGGGGTTCGGTGGGTGTGGGGAGGAGGGAGGAGGGAGGAGGGAGGAGTGCCCCACACCACCCCGCACGGCGGGTCGGAAGGTGGGGGCGTTGGCATGGCGCACATAGCACATAGTCCATTGCACATACGGGCCGGGGGTCCATGGGGCCGTGCGGCGGGGGGCCACTCCTCCCTCCTCCCTCCTACCGCGCTACCGCGCCCGGGTGGGTTTCGCCCCTGCTGCCTCCAGCGCCCGCGCCAACCGCTCCGCCGTGAAGGGCTTCTGGATGAGGCCCGCGATCCGGCGCTTCACGTCTGTATCGATGTGCGAATCGGCCGCATAGCCCGTGCACACGACCACCGGCAGGTCTGGCCGGATGGCCGTCAGTGCGCGGAACGTCTCGCTCCCGGTCATCCCCGGCATCACCAGGTCCAGCAGCACCACCGAGAACCGGTCGGGCCTGGCCCGCACGATCTCCACCGCTGTCGAGCCGCCCGGCGCCTCCACCACGTTGTAGCCCAGCTCTGCCAGCGTGGCCGTCGTCGTCCGCCGCACCATCGCGTCGTCGTCCACCACGAGCACCAGGTTGCCCTCCCCGGCGTTGAAGATGTCCACTGGCCCGCCGGGCGTGCTGTCGTGGTACAGCGGCAGGCTGATGGTGAATGTCGTGCCGTGGTCTTCCTGGCTCGAAACGGCGATGTCGCCATGGTGCCCCTGGATAATGCCGTAGGTGATGGCCATACCCAGCCCGGTACCCGAGCCGGCCGGCTTCGTCGTATAGAACGGCTCGAAGATGCGCATCCGCGTCTCTTCGTCCATCCCTGGCCCGTTGTCCTCGATCGTGACGACCGCGACCGCACCCTCGACCGCAAGCGAGATGGCGATGCTCCCGCCTTCCGGCATTGCATCGCGCGCGTTGAGCACGATGTTCGTCAGCGCCTGCTGCAGTTGACCCGCGTCGCCCTCGACGTACACGGGCGAATGCGGCAGCGAGACCGCGGCCGAAAGCGCCGTGTGCAGGGTTGGCTCCGCCAGCGACATGGTGTCTTCGACCACCGTCCGCAGGTCCACCCGCCCGAAGCGAACGAGCCCCCCGCGCGAGAAGGACAGCAGCCGACCCGTGAGGTCGGCCGCCCGCCGTGCTGCGTCCTCAATCAGCGCGAGGTTCTCGCGCTCCTCCGCGTCCATGTTGGGGGAGCGCTTCAGCAGCCCCGCGAACCCCAGGATCGTCGTTAGCAGGTTGTTGAAGTCGTGGGCTACCGCGCCCGCCATCGCGCCGAGCGAATCCATCTTCTGGCTCTGCACCAGCTGCCGCATGAGCGCTTTCCGCTCCGAAACATCGCGTGCCAGCACGAGGATGGCCTGGCGCCCGCCATACGCGACCAGGGAAGCGACCACATCCACGTCGATGAGCGTTCCGTCCTTGCGCCGGTATTGCGAATCGGAGATGTGCAATTCGCCGTCCGCGAGGGTGGTGGCCAGGTTCGTCGCCAGTTCTTCCGGCGTCGTCCCCGTGATGTCGTCGACGCGGAGCTTCGTCAGTTCGTACGGCTCGTAACCGAGCGCCCGCGCCGTGTACGTGTTGGCGTCCAGGATGCGGTGCGTCCCGGAGTCGAAGAGGAAGATCATCTCTTCGGCCTGGGCCACGAGCGAGCGGTACTTCAGCTCGCTCTCTCCGAGCGACTCCAGCGCCGCCGCCTTCTCGAGCGCGAGCGCCAGCGGCCGCGTCAGCGTCCCAAGCAGCTCCGCATCCTCGACGGAAAACCGCGCGGTGCCGTCAGCCCACAACGAGACGGCTCCCCGCACCGTGTCGTGGACCACCAGCGGAGCGCGGATGACCGACTGCAGCCCGGCGGAAATGAGCGCGTGATGGCGCACGTGGAGCCCCGCCTCGAACCGGACATCCGACACGATCTGCGGCGCCGGATGCCGGATGAGCCGCGCCGTGTGGAGCCTCCGGAGAGGAAGCTCGCTGACTTCGGCTGCCTCCGGAATAGTCGTGTCGATGGCGAGGTGGCGCCCGTGGCCGGCCTCGTGGTCGAACGTGAGGACCACCGCGTGGCGCGCTCCGAAGAGGTTGCGGCACTCGGCCAGGAATCCCCGCGCGAGGTGCTCGGCCGTTCCCCCGGCGCTCAGCCGCGTCAGGATGCGGTTCGTCGTCTCGAGGCGTTCCGTGCGGCGCTCAGCTTCCTGCTGGCCCCGGAAGTACCGGATTGCGACCGCCAGCGGCTGCACGATCTGCGCGAGCTGGCGCGCGTCGGCCTCGCTGAAATGGCCCGGCTGGCGCGCACCGACCGTGACCACGCCGAGGGGCTCATCGGGAGTGCCAACCAGGACGCGCATACTCGACCGCATGCCGCGTCGACGTGCTCGCTCCGTCGCTTCCGGCAAGCCGCCACCGGCTGCTGCCAGGTCCTTGAGCACATGGATCACCGGGCTCGCCGCCGGAGCGTCACCGAGGACAGCGGCGAGACCCAGTGTGCTGCCGGGCTCCCAATCCACCACGTCGGAGTCAATAGCGATCAGAGAGACGTTGGTCTCGTCGAGTGCCCCGATCGCGCAGTGGTCGGCCCCGTACATCGAACGCAACGCACTCGCGACCGGCCCGGCGACCGCCTCAATGCTGTCGCGCGGGCCAAGCGCCGCCAGGATGTCGAGTACTGCCCGAGTGCGCTGCGTTTGCTCGTGCAGCGAAGTCATGACGCGCGCCCGCTCGATAACCATCGCCAGGGGCCCTGCGACTGTGGCCAGCAGGCCCCGCGCTGCCTCGCCCAGCCTGCCGCGCGCCACGGTCCCGGCCGCCACCATGCCTACCGGTTGTCCATCCACATCGAGCCGGATCGCGACGGCCGAACCGAGCCGCAGCCCTTCCGCCGCCTCCCGGAACCAGGGTGGCGCCCCGCCCGGGTTCGAAGCGTCGTACACCGCGGAAGCCGATTCGATCATCCCCCGGTAGCTGATCGACTCTTCGAGTCCCAGCCGTCCCCGAGAGGAGAACCGGCTCGCGTCGCCCTCCAGGGCGATCAGCCGGCGCGTGCCCGCGTCGCGATCGAATGCGTGCACCAGCACCGCATCGGCGCGGAGATACTCGCGCAGCTGGGCCGCGAACTTGCGCGCCACTTCTTCGGGCGCGGCGTTGAGCCTGAATGTGCCCAGCAGCTGCATGAGTGCCTGCACCCGTTCCGCCCGCTCTTCCGCGGCGGCAAAGAGGGCCGCCCGCTCCGTGACCAGCCCCAGAGAACGGGCAAGGTCGACGAAGGCCGCCAGGTCCGCTTCGTTCCATGCGTGGGGCCGCGCCGCGGCAACGCTGACGATCCCCCGGAGCCGGCCATCGGACTCACGGATCGGCACCCGCATGATGCTCCGGAGTCCCTTCGCCAGCAGCTCGTCTTCCGCCGGGATTCGGCTGTGGTGCTGCAAGTCGCTAATAACGTGCGGTCCACCCTCCATCAGGCTCGCATATTCAGTCTTCAGCCCCGGGACGGTGCCTCCGTACGACTGCAGTTCCGTTGCCGTGAAGCTCTTGGTCGCTGAGGCGATCACCTCCACCCGGTCACGGCGAACAATTGCGAGTGCGGCGTGCTGCGCGTGAAACAGGCCGCGCGCCTCCTCGACGAACACCTGCCCGGCCGACTCGATGGTTGCACCCGGCCCCAGCGACGACAGCACGCGCGTCTGCGCCGCCAGCACCTCCGACGACTCTGCCATCCGTGCGAGCAGCCGGACCCGGTCGATGGCGATGCCGACGGGCCGGCACAACCCCGCCAGCCTCTCGGCGTCGTCCTGGCTGTAGCGTCCCGGCTCGCGGCTCCCCACCGTGACCAGCCCCGTCGCCCCGTCGGAAAGCTGGAAGGGTGCGCGCATCAGCGAAAGGATGCCGCCGTCTCGCGCGATCGCCGTCCCCGGATTGAGCGACGTGGCTGCGCGCAGGTCTTCGAACACTTCCGTCCCGCCGCGGATGGCGTTGGTGTAGGCCGACAGATCTTCGGGCGAGAGTTCGGCCGGCAGATCTTGGCGGCGCATGATTTCCGAGCTGAAGCCAAGGATCTCGCGCCGCGATTCGGCCGGGTGAATCGTGCCGAACGCGACGTGGTCGGCGTCGAAGAACTCGCGCAGGCGGATCGAGATCGTGGTGCAGGCCGCTTCGAGGTCCTCCGCCGCAGAGAGCGTCGCCAGGAGGTCCGCTCCGACTGCGAGGAGTTCTGTCTGGCGCTCGAGGCTGGCCGAGTGCGATGCCGCCAGGTCGCCCCGGCGCAGACGCTCCACGGAGATCTCCACAACCCGTGAAAGCCGTGCCATGAATGCCCGCTCCTGGCTGCTCCAGCCGCCGGGCGCGGCCCGTAGCGCGGCCAGGCCAAGCCCGAGCCCGCCGAGCCGTGACGAACGCACAGCACTCAGGAGCGACCGCATGCCGGCGGTTTCGAACAGGAACCGCTCCACCGGCGTCGCGGCCGTGCCCGGCAGGTCCCGGCTCACCCGGCAACCGTCGGTCGTGTCTTCGAGGAGCGCCGCGTTCCCTGGCTCGGCCAGGATCGCCCGCATGTGCGGCCACTGGTCGCTCGTGAAGACGTCGACCGGGGCAGTCACAATCCGCTGCTCACCCCGGGCGCCACCCTGCACGAAGATCACGGAAAGATCACAACTCAGCGCGCGTCGAAGCCCCCCCGCGATGGCGGTGAGCAGATCGCTCTCGCTTTCGGCGGAGGTCGCCTCGGCAAGCAATCGGCTCTCCTCGGCGAGGAGCGCCCGTTCGCGCGCGATCTGCTCGAGCAGGACAGCCGGACGGATGAAGGAAGCCGCGAGGGCCGCCAGTTCGGCGAACTCCTCCGCCATCTCCCTCGGGAATGCCGCCCGCTCCCCGGACATCACCACCACGAAGCCCAACGGCTGCGCCCGTTCGTCGCGAAGCATTACCCGCATGGCCGAGCGCATGCCCTCTTCGTAGGCGGCCCGCTGCGAAGGTGTCAGTGCACCCAGGCGCGAGAGGTCATCGTCGATGGTCGGGCCATCCGCATCGAGGATGGCCGGGTACCCCGGGTCTGTGTCCGGCCCCGCGCCGGGGAAGAGCGCCGCCGCTGAAAGCGGGCCGGTCGCCGGTGATGAGACGAGCATCGGCCGGTGGCGGAAGACGCAGACCAGCGCGAAGTCAGCCCCGAATCGGCGGGCGAAGACGTCCGCGGTCCGCTGCAGCGACTCGTCAAAGTCGCCAAGGGCGCCCGCAATCGCGAGCGCCTCGCGGGCTTCTCGTGCGCCCGGAAGAAGGCCGGCCCCAGCGTCTCCGGCCGGGACGGGTTGCCCCATGAGTGCCCCCGTCGGAGTAGGCCGCGACACACGGTGAACCAGCACCGGCAGGCCCGTACTCCGGAAGTTGACCGCATGGTATGCGCGCCTTTACTCGATAGGTATCAGGGAGTTCCCGAACAAATGAGCCTCAGGGATGGTCCGCCGAATCTGCTGACCCGGCCGAAACGCGGACGTAGTGCCTTACTCGGCAGCGATCATCGGGATCGACGCCCGCGGCACAATCGGTGGTGGCGTGGGAGTGCGGGTGGGTGTGACGGACACGGGTGATGATGAGTCGTCAAGCATCCCGAAGTTGGCGGTCCACGCACTCCCGGCCCGGCCCACACCAACCACCTTGTATCCGCCCAGGATCGCGGCCCGGTGGCCGGGTGAGTTTAGCCAGGCGTTGACCACACTCTCAGCGCTCCCGAAACCGTAGGCGATGTTCTCGGCGGCTCCGCCCCCATAGCCGCAGTCCTGTGCGCGCTGGCTTGGCATTCGCCCGAGCGAGTCCGTGTGCGAAAAGGCGTAACCACCGCTCCCCGTCGCCGACGGGTCGGCCGACTTCCACGCCGCAGCCCGGTTCAGGTTCGGCGAGACCTTATACGGCGCCAGCCCGCTCTGCGCCCGCGCCTGGTTGAAGAGTTCGATGACCTGCTGCTCCTGCGCGTCCAGCGCTGCCGTCCCTGTGTCGCAGTTGGTCAGCGCCATCGCCGGCCGCGACTGGCTCGCGCCCCATGCCATCGAGAACACGCCGGCGGCGGCAGCGCCCAGGGTGGCCAGCAGCATCAGGCGTCGAAACATATGCACCCCGCGGCCCGGAAATTCCCCGCTCCCCGCCGCGTTATGGTCACCCTAGCCCGCGTTTCGCTAACCGGGAACCCACCCCACCGCCCCTCCGCATCGGTTTACCGACAATTTACGGGGTGTCGCACTGGCACTAACCCCCGGCACACCCCGTCCCGGGCGTGCGCTCCTACCCTGCCTTCCGCCACCCCGCCCGCCCGAAGTACCGCGCCGGGCCTGCCGGCGCGTCATCCTGCGTACCCGCCTCCGCCGGCTCCATCCAGCACGTGCCCTCCGGGGCCACATGGCCCTCACGGTCGAACACACCCGCCAGGCCCTCACGCGCCAGCCGCAGGTTGTGCGCCACCGCGCCCGCGCTGTCGTCCAGCTTCCACGGCGAGTTCCCCGAAAGGTCAGGCCGGATGACCCGGACCGGCAACTGCCCCGAAAGACACGTCTCCACCGCCCGTGTCGTCGCCGTCGAGAGGATGCTGAACGACTGGCGCAGCACGCCCAGCGCCGTCTTCGGCCGCGCCTGTGGGGGTGGCGGCGTCAGGTCGATCGCCAGGATCTCCGTCGCGCCCATCTCGAATGCGGTCGTCATGTCCACCGTCGCCGTCACGCACCCGTCGACGAACTGGTCGCCACCCACCGTCACCGGCTGGAACACCCCGGGGATGGCGGTCGAGGCCAGCACCGCCCGCGGGATGCTGCCCGCGCGGAACACGTGCTTCGCGCCCTTCGTGAGGTTTGTGGCCACCACCGCCAGCTCCAGCTCCGCGTCCTCGAATCGCGCGCCGCTCATGTGCTCCCGCACCAGCTTCGGCACCACCTCGTTCGAAGCGATGCTCTGCGGGTGGTGCAGCAGGTTCGCCGCGATTCTGACCGGGTGCCAGCGCACCAGGGCCAGCTCGTCCAGCGACAGCCAGATCCGCAGCAGTTCCACCGGCCGCTCCGGGTGCAAGGCGAACCACGCGCCATTCAGCGCCCCCACGCTCGTCCCCACCACCATCCGCGGCCGGAAGCCGAGGTCCCACGCCGCCAGCATGTAAGCCGCTTGGATGACGCCATACGCGCCGCCGCCGCCCAATACCAGGGCCGGCCTCGGGGTATCCGCCGGTGAAGACTCGTCCGAAGGCATCGCGTTTCCTCATGGCGATCATCGGTGCTCCCCTCCCGGCCGAGTAGCCCCTCGCCGCCCGCTGCCACACAGCGCCACTGCCCCGCTGCCTGTACCCTTACTTCGTGGCGAAGGTGACCCGCATCTACCTCGCTCGGCACGGCCAGACGGTGACCAACCGCGAGGGGCGCTTCTGCGGCCACGCCGAGACCGAGCTGACCGACCTCGGCGTTGAACAATCGCGTGCCCTTGCCGTCCGCCTCGAACGTGCCGCCATCACCGCCTGCTACACCTCCGACTTCACCCGCGCCATCCGCACCGCTACCGTTGCGCTCGGAGAACGCGGCGTCGTGCCTCGCCCCGATCCCGACCTGCGCGAGCTGCACTACGGCGAATGGGAGCTCGAACGCGAGAGCACCATCCGCAAGCGCTACCCGGAACAGCACCGCCTCATGCGCGAAGAAGACCCTGCCTGGCGGCCTCCCGGCGGCGAGTCCGTCGCCGAGGTCCGGCAACGCACTTCGCGCGCGCTCGAACGCATCGTCCAGGCGCACAAGGGGCGGGAAGTGCTGGTCGTTTCCCACGGCACCGCCATCAACTGCCTGCTTTCGACAGTGCTCGGCATGCCCGAAAGCCACGTCTTCCGGCTCGACGTGACCAACTGCGCACTCACCGAGATCGAAGAACGCGCCGGCCGCCTCTATGTCGTCCGCCTCAACGACACCTCCCACCTGGCCGGGCTTTCGTGATCTGCCTCCGGGTACAGCCGGTGTGCCCAGGAGGTGCAGCGTGATCCCCGTGGGCGATAGCCCCCGTTCCGGACGGGTGCCCTGGGTGAATTACCTGGTCATCCTCGCCAACGTCGCCGTCTTCCTGTTCATGCTCGGCCTCTCGACGGACATTGCGGGGACGAACCGCCAGGCCCTCCAGGACTTCGATGAGCAGACCGCCGGCGTGTGCTACGGGTTCGAGACCCGCCCGTCCGACGCCGATCGCTTCATCTGCACCTGGGCGTTCCAGCCAAAGGAGTTCTTCGAGACGGCCAACGGCGATTCGGGGCTCACTGGCGAGGCCCGCTGGCAGGCCATCGTCTCCATCATCGCCGCGATGTTCATGCATGGCGGCTGGCTCCACATCATCGGCAACATGCTTTTCCTCTGGGTGTTCGGCGATAACGTCGAGGACCGCATGGGCCATCCGGGTTACCTCGTGTTTTTCCTGGCGGCCGGCGTCGTCGCGTCTCTTCTGCAGGGAGTCATGGACCCGAACAGCGTCGTCCCGGTGCTCGGTGCGAGCGGTGCCGTCGCGGGCGTCCTGGGGGCCTACATCGTCTGGTACCCCAAAGCCACCGTGAACGTCGTCATTCCCTTCTTCATCCTCATCTTCATCCCGATACCCATACCGGCGTTCATCATGATCGGGCTCTGGTTCCTTCAGAACCTCCTCTCGGGTTACGCCACCATTTCCGAGGCGGCTGGCGCCACGCAGGGGGTCGCCTGGTTCGCGCACATCGGCGGCTTCCTCTTCGGCGTGCTCCTCGCCGGCCTCTTCCTCCGCAACGCCGGCCGCCGCCGCGCGCCCCCCGCCTGGTAGTCGCCGGCTCTTCCGGAGGGAACAAGATCAACAGGGAGGCGCAGAGGCACGGAGGCCCTCTCAAGTGACGCGCCCCGCCATGCCGCTACGTGAGCCGCGGCGATGGGGACCGGGCACATCGCACCCGGCCGCCGCCATAGACTCCTGGCCCCCTCAGGCGCCCAATTCGGTCGCGGCCTGGAGGAAGCGGCCGATGCCTTCGGTCAGCTCCGAACCAATCGCCGCGCTGATGACGCCCACGTTTTCCGCGATCATTCCGGCCCGGACGGTCAGCGTTTGAAACTCGGGGCTCGAAGTCAGTCCGTCGAGTGTGGCGCGATCGCCGCGCAGCAGCACAAAGCCCGCCAGGTCGCCTCCGTGCGGCTGCAGGATGACGGTCTCGAAGCTCTCGATCTTGCCTTCCTTCTGGAGCCGTGCGTAGTAATCCTGCGAGTCGTTGAACACCTGCAGTGCCTTCGTCTCCCGCCCCCGGACGACCTGCCCCCAACCTACGAAGAGTGCTGCGTTCGCCATCTGAATTCCCCCCGCCTGTGTGAGTCTCGCTTCGCGAAAGCGACCAGGCAGACGGTATCCTGCCGAGCAGCCATGGAGTCGTCAACGCTCCGTTATGCAGGGTCTAACCGCTTCGCCCCTCATGTGGCGTTTGCCGGCTCGGCTCCCGGTCCTGTCGGGGCGCGAGCACGCCCCACCGTCCGCCGCCACCCTCGCCAACGGTACTTGGCGCCACTTCCCGTTCTTGGCGCCTTGGCGGTCCAATCCCTACCCTTCGATCCATGGCCGAGCAGCGCATCCCCTTCGTCAAGGTCGAGCTCGATGACACAGATGTCGCCGCCGTGGAAGGGGTCCTCCGCAGCGGCTGGCTCACCACCGCCGGGCAGGTGAAGGCCCTGGAGGACGAGCTCGCCGCTTATACCGGTACGAAGTTCGTCAACGCGGTCAACTCCGCTACCGCCGCCATGCACCTCGCGCTTGCCGCCTGGGACCTCGGCCCCGGCGAGGAAGTGATCACCACCCCCTACACTTTCACCGCCACCGCCAACGTCGTGATCCACTGCGGCGCCACTCCCGTCCTCGTTGATGTCCGCGAAACCGACGCCAACATCGACCCGGAGGCGATCGAGCGCGCCATCACCCCCCGCACGAAGGTCATCCTTCCGGTCCACATCGGCGGCGAGCCCTGCGACATGGACGCAATCATGGACATCGCCCGCCGCCATCGCCTGAAAGTGCTCGAAGACGCCGCCCACGCGATCGGCACCCTCTACCGCGGGCGCCCCATCGGCAGCGTCAGCGATGCGGCCGCTTTCAGCTTCTATGCCAATAAGACCATGACCACCGGCGAGGGCGGCGCCCTCGCAACGGACGACGAGCAGCTCAGCGCCCGCGTCCGCCGCCTGACGCTCCATGGCATGTCCAGGGACGCCTGGAACCGCTACGACGCGGGCGGCAGCTGGCGCTACGACATCCAGGAGTTCGGTTTCAAAGACAACCTGACCGATATCGCCGCGGCCCTTGGCCGCAGCCAGCTTACGCGGCTCGAATCGTTCATCGAACAGCGCACCCGCGTGGCTCAGCGCTACTTCGTCAACCTCCGCGATGAGGAGCACCTCATCCTGCCCGCGTTCAACGAGGAGCACCGGCAGCCGTGGCACCTGTTCATGATCCGCGTCCGCAACGAAACCTCCCCGGTCCAGCGTGACGACGTCATCCGCCAGCTCGCGGAGCGTGGCATCGGCACGTCGGTCCACTTCATCCCCCTCCACTACCACACCGCCTACCAGAAACTTGGACGGTGGCAACAGGGCGACTTCCCGGTCGCCGAACGCTTCTTCGAAGGCGAGATCAGCCTGCCCATGTACCCCGGCCTCAGCGATGGCGAGGTCGACGAGGTTTGCGCCGCATTGCACGAGATTCTCCACCCCTGAGTGCCAGCCATGCACCCGTCAACCGACCCTGCCGATGGTTTGCATGCGAGCTTTGCCGTTGGAGCGGACGCCTCGCACAATGGTTCGACCCCCACACTGAGGAAGAGGAACGTACGAATGCGCCAAACCGCCCTGCTGGGCCGGGTACTGCTGCTGGTTGCCGGGCTTCCGCTCGCCGCGTTCATCGCTGCCTGCGGCGGCGGTGGCGCCGAGAAAGTCGCCGTCGATGACTGGGTAGACGCCCTCTGCGAAGCCGCAGCTGACTTCGATGAGGCCCGCGATAACACCGGCTCAGCCTTCGAAGAAGTCGACTTCACCGATACGAAGGCAGCGAAAGAAGCCTATGCCGACGCCATCGGCGAACAGAAGGATGTCCAGAAGGACTTCCGCGCCGCATTCGACAAGATCGGTGAGCCCGACATCAAGGGCGGCGACAAGGTCGTCAAAGCCTTCGAGGACCAGTTCAAGGAAAACGATACGAAGACCGACGAAGTTGGCGACCTCGTCGCTGACATCGACAACGATGACGACTTCGTCGAGGAGTTCCTCAAGATCATCGACGAGTTCGAGGAACCCGACTTCCGCAGCCGCATCGAAGATGTCGCCGACGACTACCCGGACGTCGATGAGATCATCGGCCTCATTGAAGATGACCCGGATTGCGCGAGGGTAATCTTCAGCGAGGAAGAAGCCGCCACCGTCGATCCCGAGCCGTCGCCGACCCGGACCACCTCCAGCGGGCCCGCGGTGACAACCAACGAGAAGTGGGTGGCCGGCATCTGCACGTCACTCACTGGCTGGGTTGCCGACCTTGAAAGCGCAAACGCCGCCCTGCAATCGAAGATCGATGGCGCGGCCAGCGCCGAGGACCTGAAGAAGCTGCTGGTCGCGTTCCTCGAGGATGGCCAGAGCGAGACGGTGAACCTCCGCCGCGAGATCGCCGCACTCAAGGAGCCCGACGTCAAGGACGGCGACGCCATCCACAAGATCTTCGTCGATGCCACCGTCGACCTCGTGAAAGTGTTCGACAACCTGGTTGGCGAAGCTGAAGGGCTCGACGCCAGTTCGCTCGCCAAGGTCACCGACGACCTGGACCGCTTCGTCGAAGGTGTCGACAGCGCCTTCGATGAGGTCGCCCAGTCGTTCGATGCGCTCGACCAGTACGATCCCCAGGGCCTCGACGAGCTCTTCCAGACCCGCCCGGAGTGCCAGGGCCTCTAAGCCTCCTGCCGCGATCGTGATCCGAACGGCCGTGCCGCCAGGCGCGGCCGTTCTTGTTTGCCGCCGGGCCGGGGCTGGCAGCGTATACTCCCGCGGCATGAGCCAGGCACCCGTCTTCGAGACCGACTCCGAGCTACTCAAGCTGGCCCAGGGGCTGCGTGATGCCCTTGGCGCCCCCGCCCCAGTCGCTCAGTCGCGGCGTGTGATCGCCGGCTTCCGAGGCAAGGCGCGGCTCTACTACTACCCTCCGAAGGATGGCGGCCGCTTCAAGACCCCTGTCGTGCTCTTCCCCTACCTCGGCATCAGCCGCCCGTACATCTTCGACCTTCGTCCCGGCGAATCTTTCGCCGAATTCCTCTACGAACAGGGCATCCCCTTCTACCTCACCGACTGGGGCGTCTTCGGGCCCGAAGACCGCGACATGGGCATGGACGACGTTATCGGCGACATGATCCCGGCCCTCATCCGCCAGGCCATACGCCACTCCGGCGCCGATGCCGTCACCGCATTCGGCTACTGCATGGGCGTCCCGATGACCGTCTCCGCCCTCGCGGCGCACCCGGACCTCCCCGTGAAGAACCTCCTGACCATGGTCGGCCCAATCGACTTCTCCATCGGCGAGTTCCCCCGGATGACCGATGACGACAGGTTCGACGTGGACGCGATCGTCGAGACCTTCGACATGATGCCCGCCGAGTTCATCAGCTCGGGCTTCAAGATGCTGAACCCCCTGGGAGACCTGAACCAGGCGCAAACGCTCATCCAAAACGTCTCCGATCACAGCTGGCTGGTCAGCTACAAGGCGATGAACCGCTGGGCGAGTGAATGGATGCCCCTCCCCAAGCAGTTCTTCCGCCAGTGGGTGCGGCACTTCTACCAGGGCAACGAGCTGGTCCAGGGCAAGTTCCGCGTCTGGGGCGAAGAAGTGAACCTCAGGGATGTGACCGTTCCCCTGCTCTGCATCGGTGCCACGAAGGACGAAATCGTCCCGGTCGACGCCGCTCGCGCCCTGGTCGACCACGCCGGCAGCCAGGACAAGCAGTTCCTCGAACTCGAGGGCGGCCACATCTCCGTCATCGCGGGGCGGCGTGCGAAGCAGCAGGTCTGGCCCGCGATCCTCGAGTGGCTCCGCGAGCACGATTAGGATCAGGCCCGCCGGGCTATTTCGCCTTTTTCGCCTTCTTCGCCGGTTTCACCGCTGCCGGCGCATGGCTTTCGGTGAGCTTCGCCAGCGCGTCATCGATCCGGTCCAGCCGCAGGAGAATCGTGTGTACCTGGTCCATCAGCCGCTGAAACTCGGCCAGCGGGACCGCCCCCGCAGCCTCGACCATCGGGCCAAAAGTCTCCCGCGCCGCCCTGGCCAGGTTCGCCCTCGTGGCCACGTAGGTCTTACCCGCCTCGTCCGCCGCGGCCTGCCCCTCGGGCGTCCCCAGGAAGGCATCGAAACCTTTGCCAAGCGAGGCTATGAACTGGTCGTTCAGCGTTTTCCACTGGGCCATCAGGTCGGTTAGGCTGGGCGGCTGCGTCATGCTGCGCATCGTACACGACGACCGTGCCCGAAGCCGAAGCCGGGCGTAGTATCGAGTCCATGGTCGGCAGGCAGTTTCAATGGGCGACTGCTGACCGGCTCGGGTTGCTCACCCGGCAGCGGCTGTTGCGGTCCGCCTGGCTTGGCGTTGTCATTGGGCTGGTGGCCGGCGGCGGCGCGATCGTGTTCTACGAAGGCATCGACTTCGCGACCGAACACCTGCTGGGCAATCTCGCCGGTTATCATCCCCCGGCGCCACTCGGCGAAGGCTCCCAGGACTGGAGTGGACCGTCGCGGCGCTGGGTGCTTCCCTTCCTCCTCGCGGCCGGAGGACTCCTCTCGGGCCTGATCGTCTGGTTGTTCGCGCCCGAGGCGGAAGGCCACGGCACGGACGCTGCCATCGATGCCTTCCACCACAAAGGCGGACGCGTCCGCTTGCGCGTCGTCCCCGTGAAACTTGTCGCATCGGTACTCACCATCGGGTCTGGCGGCGCCGCCGGCCGTGAGGGCCCCACCGCCCAGATCGGGGCCGGATTCGGCTCGTTCATCTCCGACCGTCTTCACCTCGAGCCCGCCGAACGCCGCCGGGCGCTCGCCGCTGGCATGGGCGCCGGCATCGGCGCGATTTTCCGGGCCCCTCTCGGTGGCGCGATGATGGCCGCCGAGGTGCTCTACAAGCACGATTTCGAAGCCGACATCATCCTTCTTGGACTCATCTCGTCGATCGTCGCCTACTCGGTGTTCGGCGCCTACACCGACTACACCCCCGTCTTTGGGGGCGCCGGTTCGTTCTCGTTCACCCACCCCCAGGAGCTGCCGTACTACGCGGCGCTCGGCATTGCCTGCGGTCTCTTCGGCCTTGCCTATGCGCGGTCGTTCTACGGAGTCACGCGCATCTTCAAGAAAGCACCCCTCCCCGTTTGGGCAAAGCCGGCCATCGGCGGCGTGCTCGTCGGCAGCATCGGCATGGCCGCCCCGGAAGCCATCCATGTCGGCTACGGCTGGGTCCAGCAGGCATTCACGCGCGAAGGCGTGATGGAGTTCTCGCCGTGGCTCCTGCTTCTGCTCCCCGCCCTGCGCATCGTCACAACCTCGATCACCGTTGGCTCAGGGGGCTCCGGCGGTATCTTCGGCCCCGGGATGGTCATCGGCGGGCTGATCGGGGCCGCCTACTGGCGGATAGGGCATGAGTTGCCGGGCTTCCCCCAGGAACCCGGTCCCGTCGTCATCATCGGGATGACCGCCATGTTTGGGAGCATCGCGCACGCGCCCCTCGCCATGCTCCTCATGGTGGCCGAGATGACCGGTAATCTCTCGCTCCTCGGCCCGGCGATGATCGCCGTGGCTATCGCGACGCTCCTGGTTGGCGATGAGAGCATCTATCGCAGCCAGGTCGCCACCCGGGCCGATTCGCCGGCGCACCGCCATCGCTTCGCGTTTCCACTGCTTACCGCCCTGCCCGCCGGCCGCGCCGCCATCCCCGTCCCGGTTGTCGATCGCGATGCCGCGCCCGAAGAGGTCCGGGCCGCGATGGAGGCATCGCGCGTCCAGCACGCCATCGTCAGGCGCGCGGACGGCTCCCTGGGTGAGATCCTGGCCGCCGACCTGAGCGACAGGAGCGTCGCCGGCACGGCCGGTTCGCTCAGCCGTCCGCTTCCTGCATCCGTCCAGGCCGACTGGCCCCTCGACCGCGCGCTCGACCTCTTGAACGAACACGACCGGCGCTGGCTTCCGGTCGTTGATGGCCCGGGGGGCGAAGTGCTGGGTTCCATCGACGCGCGTACCCTCCTCCGCTCCTACCGCCGGGCGGCCGCATTGCAGATGCGCCAGCTTGCGCCACTCGCCGAAGAGATGGAAACGGTCGAGGTGGTCATCCAGGACGATGCGCCGGTGGCCCGGAGACGGCTCTCGGATGGCCAGTTCCCCAGCGGGGCGCGCATCGTCGCCCTGCGCAGAGACGGCCATACCCTGATCCCGGACGGGGCGACCATCCTGCTCCCGGGCGATGTCGTCACGGTCACGCTGGGTGCGGGTACCCGGACGGCAGTCTTCGAACTCCTCGCCGGAGTCGAACCGGGCTAATCGCGCGCGTAGCCGTCTTCGCGCAGTCGCCGCCAAACCTCGCCGCTCGCCGCGTAGCGCTCCATCAGGTACGGGTACACCGTCGCGATGTTGAACAGCTGCTCCATGCAAAGCTGCGACAGGTAGCGGTCGAGCACCGCCGGGTGCTGGTCGGGGTCCACCAGGTCGATCTGCAGGCCCGCTTCGAAGCCCCCTGCCGCGGCCGGCGCCCCCGCCGCCTGCGCCGCCACCAACCCCTTCCCGGATAGCGAGTCGATGGCCGCCCGCAGTTGGTCCCGGAATGCGGGCGCGACTTTCACGCCATCCGGGGCGAGATGCGTTTGGCGCTCTCCGCCGTTCGCGAGGCCATACACAACCGCCGTCACGTGGTCTACGCGGAACGTGTCGCTCCCGGCCGCCCGCGATGGTGGCAGGCCGACTGACAGCACGCCAAGCAGCGCGAGTTCGAGCGGGGTCAGGTCCTCAGGTTGGTAGGCTGGCATCGATTTCTACATTAGCCCGGTACGCGCCCCCGGCACAGGGGGCGCACCGGACGGTACTGGCGGTACAATCCCGCCACTTCGTGCTGGAGTGTGCCCCCATGGCCGAGGTCAGTCACCGCTCTATCCAAACCAACGGCATTCGCATGCACGTCGCCGAGGCCGGCCAGGGACTCCCCGTGGTCTTCTGCCACGGCTTCCCCGAGCTCTGGTATTCGTGGCGCCACCAGATCCAGGCCCTGGCCGCCGCCGGCTATCACGCCATCGCACCTGACATGCGGGGCTACGGCGAAACCGATGCTCCCGCCGATCCCGCGCAGTACACCATGAAGGTCCTCTGTGCCGACATGGCCGGCCTGCTGGACGCCCTCGACATCGAGAAAGCCGTCTTCGTCGGCCACGATTGGGGTGGCGCGGTCATCTGGCAGATGGGCCTCCGCTACCCGGAGCGCGTCGCGGGCCTCGCCGGCCTGAACACGCCCTACGGCCCCCCGAGCAGCGCCCGCACCACCGAGGCCCTCCGCGACTATCACGGGCTCACCGACAAGACGTTCTACATGCGCTACTTCCTCACGCCCGGCGTGGCCGAGGTGGAACTCGAAGCGGATGTCCGCGGCAACCTGGCGAAGGCCTTCATGGACTACACCCGCGCCGAGGACTTCCAAACGTTCATGACCGTCGGGGGTGACGGCAGCGGCGTCTTCACGCGTATCCCGCCCCGGACGTCGTTCCTGAGCGATGAGGAACTCGACTACTACGTCCAGACGTTCGAACGGACGGGCTTTCGTGGCGGCCTGAACTGGTACCGCGCCGCCGACATGAACGCAGATGAGGTCGACGCGCCGAAGGGACCGCAGCTGCACCTGCCGTCGATGATGGTCACCGCGGGAAAGGACCTGATCTTGAAACCGGAGATGGCTGCACCCATGCCCATGCTCATCCCCGGCATCCGCATGGAGCACATCGAAGACTGCGCGCACTGGACGCAGCAAGAGCGCCCAGCAGAGGTCAATGCCCTCTTGCTGGACTTCCTGAAGTCACTGGTGGGAGCGGGTTAGTCCCGCGGTATCTGGTTCTGCGCCCGGCGAATTCGCCAGCGGAGCCTGCGGAACGGAGAAAGAAGCGAAGAGAGGAAGTTCATTGGGGCAATCCTTCATCGGGATGCGCCAGACAGTACGCCCAATTTCCGCGCTTGTCGCCCTTATTCTTCCGCGAGGCCGGTGACCTTCCAGCGTGCTTCGGCTGTCGTCAGCTCTGTGCCGTCGCACGCGAACAGCGCGCCGCGCACGAAGACGTTCGCCCCCTCTACCCGTACGAGTTCGGCCCTGGCTGTCAGTGGCTCGCCCAGCGGAGCCGGCCTGCGGTGCCGCAGCGAAAACTCGGCGGTCACGATGCGCCGCCTCGGTCCGTCCGCGAACCCGAGTAGGGCTGCCTTGCCGAGCGCCTCATCAAGGGTCGTGGCCTGGATCCCCCCATGGACGGTGGCCGGGCCCCCGCACAGGTGAGCCGGCACGGCGTAGGTGCACTCAACCGTCGCCGCCCCC
>CAUJEQ010000126.1 GCA_963169135.1 Chloroflexota bacterium | reverse complement strand
GTCGTGATCGTCATCGCCGCCGCCACGTTCCTCACCTGGGGCCTCGCCGCCGGGAATTGGGAAGCCGGGATGGTCGCGGCCGTCGCCGTGCTCGTCGTCGCCTGCCCCTGCGCCCTTGGCCTGGCCACGCCGACCGCCATCATGGTCGGGTCCGGCATGGGCGCCGAGCGCGGCATCCTCATCAAGAACGCCGAAGTCCTCCAGCGCACCCGCAAGCTGAACGCGGTAGTGCTCGACAAGACGGGCACCCTCACCGAGGGGCGGCCCCAGGTCCTCGAGGTCGTCACACTCGGTGCGCTCGCAACTGACCAATTGCTCTCGCTAGCCGCCACCGCCGAGTCGCCCAGCGAACATCCCCTCAGCCGCGCGATCGTCGACGCAGCCGTCGATGCCACCCTCCCGGTTGGGACCGCCACCAACTTCGAAGCCGTCACGGCCCGGGGTGTCCAGGCGATGGTCGAGGGACAGCTCGTGCTGGCTGGCAACCTCCGGCTCTTCGAGGAGTACGGGTTCCCGCTCACGGACGACTTTCGCGGGCGCGTGGCGGCCATGGAGGCCGCCGGAAGGACCGTCATCGCCGTCGCCGTCGATGGCCGGATCGAGGGGCTGTTCGGCATTGCCGACGAGGTGAAGCAGAACGCACGCCGCGCCGTCGAGGCGCTCCGTGCCCAGGGCCTCCGCGTCATCATGATGACCGGCGACAACGAGCAGGCGGCTGCCGCGGTCGCCAGGCGCGTGGGCATCACCGAGTTCCGGGCCGCGGCGAAGCCGGAGGATAAGCTCACCCTCGTGCGCGAACTCCAGGCCGAGGGCCTGTCCGTGGCGATGGTCGGCGATGGTATCAACGACGCGCCCGCCCTTGCCCAGGCCGATGTCGGCATCGCGATGAGCACCGGCACCGACGTCGCCATCGAAGCAGGCGACATAACGCTCCTCAACGGTGACGTCTCGAAGATCGCCGAAGCGATTGCCCTGAGCCGCGCGACCCTGACCACGATCCGCCAGAACCTGGTCTGGGCGTTCGGCTACAATGTCGTCGCGATCCCGGTTGCCACGCTCGGCCTGTTGAACCCCATCCTGGCTGGCGGAGCGATGGCGTTCAGCTCGGTCAGCGTGATGGCGAACAGCCTCCGCCTCCGCACAAAGTCGCGGAACCTGGCCCGTGCCAGCGGCAACGAGTACTCCGCGCCAGTGCAGAACGCCCTGGTGGCGAACCGGGGGCCTATCTTTGCCATGGTTGCCGCCGCGGTGGTCCTGGTGCTCCCGCTGACCGTCTTCACCGGCATCGACCGCGGCTGGTTCGGCGGTGACGAAAGCACGGCGGGCGCGCTCGGCCCACGCGACATCCGCGTCGAGCTCACCAACTGGAACGTCGACCCCTCCCGCGACGAAATCGACGCCGGCAAGGTGACGTTCGTTGCGGTGCACCCGGCGGACGACCACGCCCACGGCGACGGGCACGACGAGCCCGGCCAGGTGCACGACCTCGCGGTCCTGAAGAAGCTCGCCGATGGCTCGTTCGAACTCGTCGGGAAGACGCCCGAGATCAAGATCGGTGGCTCCTACCGTCTCGAACTCGACCTCCAGCCGGGCGACTACCAGCTCGTCTGCGACATCGTCGAAGACATCCACGGGACCATCTACGCGCATACCGTTGAAGGCATGGCCACGGACTTCCGGGTCAACTGACCCGGTTCACAACAAAAAGGTTGTGCCGACGGCATTCTGTACAAATGCGTCGGGCATGGCAGCCGCAATCGCATGTGTGGCTTTGTAGCCGGTGCAGTGGGCAGGCACCACCAGCCGGGGCGCAAAGCCACGCAGTGCGTCAACCGTCCGCGGGATGAACTGCTCGAAGTAGGCGCCCGGCAGGTGGAAGCCGCCGATGACCGCGTGAACCTCCTCGACGCCAGTCACCTGTTTGGCACGCGTCACGATGTTGACGATTCCCGAGTGGCCGCAGCCGGTGAGCACCACCAGCCCCTTGCCGGCCACGTTGACCACCAGTGCCTGGTCGTCGGCGAGGTGCGGCTCGGGCACCCAGCCCTGGTCCGTCTCCTCCTGGAAGAACGGGAACCCCTGCTCGAACTCGGTCACCCGGGGCACTTCGCCCGTCAGCAGCAGGCTCTCGCGGAACAGGAGCGACGGATCGTCACTGTCGATGAGCTCGAACCCCGCTCCTTCCAGCGCGACTCGTGCGGGCGGCGGCAGCGGTAGTGACTGACCGCCGGGCGGCGCACTTCGCCGCTTTGTATAGGCTTTGCGGTGGGCCAGCAACGGCATTCCGGCCTTGCCCAGCCGCTGCGAGAGCCCGTCGAGGCCCCCGGTGTGGTCGAAGTGCCCGTGCGAAAGCACGACCGCTTCAAGGTCCCTCGCCTCGACTTGCAGCCGGTCCATATTTTCGACCAGCCCGTTTGGGCTGACGCCCGCATCGAACAGCAGGGTGTGGCGTTCGCCCTCGATGGTCACGGTCACGAGCGCCGAAAAGCCGTGCTCGGCGCGGAGGGTGGCGTTTGTCAGGCCACCCTCGATCACCGGGTTCGCGACCTGTACCCACGGATTTCGACGCACCTCCTCGTCACCAGGCAGGAGGGCGTCGATCGTGTTGTCCACGAGCACCGTGATCTCCAGACCTTCAGCTTCCTTGAGCGGAATCGTCTCCATCGGACCCTCCTGCCGGTGGCCGTCACGCTAACCACGTGCAACCGGGCCGATTGATACACTTGGCGCATGAAGCGAGCAAACACGCGCCCTGTCCGCGCCGGCAGCGTCACCATCGGTGGCGGCAACCCCATCGTCGTCCAGTCGATGTGCGCCACGAAGACCACCGACATCGACGCCACCACCAGCCAGGCCCGCATGCTGCATGAAGCCGGCGCCGGGCTCGTCCGCATCGCCGTCGATAGCACAAAGGACGTGGAAGCGCTCGCCGAGATTCGCGCCCGCGTGCCCGAAGCCAACCTCGTTGTCGACCTCCAGGAGAACTACCGCCTGGTGGCCGACGTGGCCCCGCACGTGAACAAGGTGCGTTACAACCCCGGCCACCTCTACCACCATGAGAAGCAGAAGCCCGTGCGCGATAAGGTCGCGCTCATCGCCGAGACCGCCATGAAGCACGACCTTGCGCTGCGCGTGGGCGTGAACTGCGGCTCAGTCGACCCCGAGATGGCCGAAAAGTTCGAAGGGGCCGACCCGCGCGAACTCGATGGCGTCAGCGCCATGGTCGAGAGCGCCATGGAGCACTGCCGCATCCTCGACGACCTTGGCTTCAACCGCTACGTCGTTTCGATGAAAGACAGCGACCCGCGCAAAGTCATCGAAGGCAATACCCGCTTCGCCGCAGCCCGCCCCGAGGTGCCGCTGCACCTTGGCGTCACGGAGGCCGGGATGCTCCCGGACGGCGTCATCAAGACCCGCATCGCCTTCGAGCAGCTCCTCAGCCGCGGGATCGGCGACACCCTGCGCGTCTCGCTCACGCTCCCCTTCGCGGAAAAGTGGCGCGAAGTTGAGGCCGGCAAGCAGATCATCGCCGATGTCGAAGCTGGACGGTTCCGCTCGGTCCCGGTGTTCCAGGACCACGGACTCAACATCATCAGCTGCCCCAGCTGCAGCCGCGTCGAAAACGAAGCGTTCGTTGACCTCGCCTTCAAGGTGAAGGAGATGTCGGCCTATGCGAAGGAACACGACATAACTATCGCTGTCATGGGCTGCCGCGTGAACGGCCCCGGCGAGACGGACGACGCCGACCTGGGACTCTGGTGCGCCCCGAACTTCGTGAACCTGAAGAAGGGCGAACACGAGCTAGGCGCGTTCCCCTACGACGTCGTCCTCGACCGGCTGAAGGTCGAGCTCGACGCGATCATCGAAGAGAAGAAGCAGAGCCTGACGACCGCCTGATCACGGAGCGGCGAACAGGGCCAGCGACCATTCGCTGCCGGCGCTCGCGTCTGGTTCGAAGACGAGCGAGATGACCATCCCTTCGTGTGTCCACTCTGCATAGTCGGCATCCGCGCCGGGCGCCGCCTCCCAGCCTCGGCCGGTGAGCGCATCGTTGTAGTAGCGGGCCACTGCCGCCGCCGGGTCTGGCGCTGTGTATCGCCTGATGATGTGGCGTGGAATCGTCGTCGCCTGGATCTCGCGCTCCCATTTGAGCGTGGCCGATTCTGGCGCGAGCTTTCCGTCGGAAAGGTCCTTCAGTTCCTCGCCGCCGCTCGAACTGCAGCCGGCGAGCAGCAACATCGCAGCCAGGACGAGCCAGGCTGAACGCGTGTGGAGCGGGAACTGTTTTCGGTTCATGGTTGATCCTCGACCCGTCGTGGCCGCTGGCGCAGACTACACACGTGAGCCGGTTACTGCACATCACCCGCTACCCCGTGAAGTCGATGCGCGGGGAGGAACTTGAGTCCATCGCCGTTGGCTTCCACGGTCTTCCGCTCGACCGCTCGTTCGCGTTCGTCCAGGAAGGCGTGCACACGCCGTTCCCCTGGCTCACCGGACGGGAATGCCCGCAGCTGCTCCAGTGCACCCCGATCGTCGGTGAGGGCGGCTGGCCGGCGATGCGCGTGCACTCTCCCGCGGGCGAGTTCGAACTGGGGTCGCCGGAATTCGCTGCCCAGCTGCACAGCTGGACCGGGCGCGGCGCAGTCCTGCATTCCGACTACCGCGGATGCCAGGATGTCGCCTACGTCTCGGTCATCTCCACCGCGACCGTCCGGGCGCTCTCCGAAGCGGCCGGGGTGCCGGTCGACCATCGACGCTTCCGCATGAACTTCGTGGTCGACCTCGGCGATACCCCGTTCGCGGAGAAAGCGTGGGTAGGCCGGCAGGTGCGCCTTGGCGGCGTCGTCATCGCGGTCCACGAGCAGGACCGCCGCTGCCAGATGATCACCCTTGACCCGGAATCCGGCGCCTCGACCCCGGCCGTGCTCAAAGCCGCCGGAGAGCTGAATGGGGTCTACGCCGGCGTGTACGGGTCAGTGCTTGTCCCCGGCGAGGTCCGCGTAGGCGACGCGGTCGCCATCGCATAGCCGGCAGCGACCGCGCGTCATGTCCGGCGAGCTGCGGCGATGTCATGGGCCGTGCTGCGTGCCGGGCGCGATCCCGGCCGCGGTGATGAACTGCCGGATCTGCGTCGCGTGCTCTGTCGTGTGCCCCACGAGACCGGAGATGATCCAGGCGTGCGGCTGACCCCTGTAGCGGTGAGCCGGCGGCAGCGGTGTCGCGGCCTTCTCGCCGGTCATGCCGGCGAGCGTGCTGCGTACGCGCTGGCGGCAGTAGTCGACATATCCGAGCATCTCCGGTCGTGTCCACGCCTTCGGCAAGCTCGTGAGGTCCCGCCAGTGCGGGTGGCCGGTGAACGGAGGCGGCGGGGCCCAGGGTCCGAACTCGCCGTTCAGTTCGTAGTCGAGAACTTCGAGTGCGTGCCACGCCACGCTCCACGGGGTCGCCCATCGCTGGACCCACTGCTGGGCCAGGGCGCGGCGCTGTGCGGGGTCGGTGATGGGATTCCAGTCCGGACCGAGGAACTGGCGCTCGGGGTCGGGCGCCGGGACCTGCCACATGGGGGTTTCCCACAGCTCGTCCGTGCAGTCGTGAACCGCCGCGGCCAACAGATCAAGGACCTGTTCGAAGCTGCGGCCGAGGCTCTCCACCCAGATCGACGCCATACGCCGAGACGGTACGCCCGGTGGGGACGGATGCTCAAGGCCGGCGTGCCTGGAGTCTGTGGCTCACTCCAGCGTCGGCGCGGCAGGGTCGACGTTGAGATCTTCGACCCTGGTCCTCAACCGTGATGGTCAGGGCGGCGAGCTGAACGAGGTTTACTACGTGCCCACCGGCGAGTGCGACTTAAGTCACGGCCCGTCTTGCCGGGCATGTCGCACCCTGTACTCCAAGACGCGGGCTGGCTCGACTGCATCCGCCGCGAAACATTGGGGGGCAAGGAATGACTGTCGGGGAACTGCTGGAGCACGACCATCGTGCCATCGATGCGGACCTTCAGCGGTTCAGGGAGGGGCTGGAACGTGGCGAACGGCTGGATGAGTCGTTCCGCCGTGCCGCCGAGGCCCTGCGGCACCACATCTTCGTCGAAGAGGAAGCGTTGTTCCCGGTCCTCCGCGTCGGTGGGCTGGTCGGGCCGGTGTTCGTGATGCTGCGGGAGCATGCCGAAATCTGGCAGGCTCTGGACGCCATCGAAGCCGCGGCCGGAGTGGACAGCACGCGTGCTCTGGCGGCGATGGCGGCGATGACCTCGGTGCTCGAACCGCACAACAGCAAGGAGGAGCAAATCCTCTACCCGGCGAGTGGCCAGGTGCTGGACGCCGAGGACACCAAAGCCGTTCGTCTCGTGTTCGAAGAGGGCAAGCGGCCTGAGGGATGGGTCCCGGCCAATCTGCGCCGGTAGCGGGCACGAAAGAAGGGGCCAATTGCTGGGCCCCTGGATTGGAGTTGGTGGAGACGCGGGAGAGTTGAACTCCCGGTCCAGCGAAGGTCGGCTCCGAATTGTCCTACAGGCTTTCCCACCGATGGGGGTCTCACTGGCGAACTGCGATGGTGGTCCTCACGTCCGTCAGCCAGCCGATGAGTCTTT
>CAUJEQ010000125.1 GCA_963169135.1 Chloroflexota bacterium | reverse complement strand
CCGGCCTGCGGACACCCATAAGCGCGGCCCACGAGGGGCCAACGCCACGCCCATCGGCGCTCGTTCTCCCACGTGTGGGCCGCATTCACCTGTCCGCTATCGGCCGGAGACATCCTCCACAAACTCCCTGACGCTCTGCGCGCGGTGGTCTTCCTCCGCGGCGTCAATCGTCGCGATTATAGCAGAGCCCACCACAGCCGCATCTGCGACCTCCCGCACTCGCTCGGCCTGTGCCCGCGTGTTGATCCCGAAACCCACCGCAAGCGGCAACTCCGTTTGCTTCCTGATCCGTTCGATGAAGATCGGCAGGTTCTCGAGCGGCACGTTCCCTTTGCCTGTCGTCCCGGTCATGCTCACGCAGTACAGGAACGCGTCAGCCGTCTCCGCGAGGAGCTTGATCCGCCCATCCGCGGAGGTGGGCGCCACCATCGGCACGAAGCTCATGTCGTGCGTTCGGCAGGCCGCGAGGAAGGCGACCGCCTCCTCGGGCGGCAGGTCCACCACGATGAATCCGTCCGCTCCCGCTTCTTTCGCTTCCCGCACGGCCCGCTCCTCACCCCGGGCCAGGATCGGGTTGTAGTACCCCATGAAGATGATCGGCGCCTTGAGCCCCTGCGCCCGCGCCTCCCGTACGTACGCGAAACAGTCGCCCAGCGAAACATGCTGCTCCAGGGCCACCTGGTTCGCGTGCTGGATTGTCGCGCCGTCGGCCATCGGGTCCGAAAACGGCACGCCGATCTCGATCACGTCGGCCCCTCCGGCTTCCATCGCCAGGAGCAGGGGCACGGTATCTTCGCGCCGCGGGTACCCCGCCGTCACGTAGGGCATGAAGAGCTTTCGCCCTTCGGCGTGCGCGCTCCCAAACAGGTCTCGAAGCCGTTTCGACATGACTATGTCCTCGTGATCAGGAGTATGAAGCTCAACAGGTTGAAGAGTACGTGGAACGCGATCGCGTCCCACAATGATCCGCTCCGCCAGTACAGCCACGCCATGGTCATCCCCAGTGCGGTGAATGGGATGATCGAGCCCGCGTCCAGGTGCGACAGGGCGAAGAGCGCGCTCGAAACCACCGCCGCAGGCACGAAACCCCAGGCCGCCAGCCCGCTGAACACCAGCCCGCGATAGAACAGCTCCTCGCCGATGGGCGCGGCGACCACCGTCGTCAGTCCGTAGAGCACCAGCGCCGGCGTGTCCCGGAGGGTCGCATCGAGCCGTGTCGCATCCGGGATCAGCACATCAATGCCGGCCGCCTCTACGCCGCGTGCATAGAGCCCGGCCGCCAGGTACAGCATCGCGACCGCTGCGCCCGGTAGCCAGAGCCGGTCGGCATCGAACCGGCCCAGCCCCGTCGCCCGCGCGAAGGTGCCCGGCCGCTGCCGCGCCGCCACAACCGCCGCTCCCGCGAACAGCCCCGCCGAGACGATCGCATACGACCACGCGACCCGTGCCGCCACCACGCTCCCGAGGATGCGCGGAGGTTCCGGTAGTGCATTCCCGGCCGCCGCCCGCGCGAGCCGTTCGTCCGCGAACCGCGCGACTACTCCGGCTTTGTCGAACATGTCCCCAGCGTCAGTGAACGCACCGCTCCCTGCTCCCAGCGCGCTTGCCGTCGTGCCGATCAACAGCAACGGGACCGCATAGGCGGCGATCCCCAGCCAGATCCCGGCCACTACGTGGAGTTCGCCCCACGGCCACGTCCGGCCCTGGGCCGCGGTCACGCCGCCACCAGCAGCGTGAAGCTGATCAGGTTGAACAACAGGTGGAACGCGATCGCGTCCCAGAGTGACCTGCGCCGGTAGTACACCCAGCTCAGCAGCACCGCGATCATGAAGAACGGCACCACGCTGCCGGGGTCGAAATGCACCAGCGAGAACATGAGCCCTGATATCGCCGCTGCCGGCCAGAACCCCCACTTCAGCAATCCGCTAAACACCAGCCCACGGAAGAACAGCTCCTCCGAGAGCGGCGCACCCACAACGGTCACGACCGCTGCGATGCTCAGGGTCAGGTCGTCCCGGGTGATCTCCGTGGGTACCGTACTCGTCGGTTCCAGCCACGAGATGCCTGTCGCGTTGGCCGCGACCACCCACAGGAAGGTCCCGACATATGCGACACCGACCATCACCACCGGCAGCCACATTCCCATCCAGCCGACACTGTTCAGTCCGAGTGCCTCTACCAGCCCCCGGAAGTTCTGCTTCGAGGCAATCCCGACGATCGCGAACAGCGCCCCCTGCGAAACCAGCGTCGCAAGCAGGCTGACCTGAAGACTGCCCTGGTCCGCCAGGATCCGCGGCGGGTCGGGGAGCGCCATCCCCGTCGCGGCTGCCTCCATGCGTTCGTCGGCGTAGCGGGCGACCTCGCCAGCCTTCTCGAACGCGTCGCCCACGTCTCTCGGCGCGAACTCGCCGCCCCGGATGAGCATCACCACGACGATCACCACGTTTACCGCGATGAGCACGCCGAGAAAGCCCCCGACGCCCACGAGCACCTCGCGCGGGCCCCAGGGG